>DAHUZG010000093.1 GCA_027306715.1 Acidimicrobiaceae bacterium | reverse complement strand
GCCCGGGTCGCTCGCCGTCTGAGTGCCGTCGGCGTGGCACCGCTTATCTGGACCGACAGCCACTGCCACCTGCAGGAGCCGCTGCTGGCCGAGGCCGAGCTGGAGGCGATGTTCGCCGCCGCCGCCGGAGCCGGCGTCGGGAGGATGATCTGCGTCGGCACCGGTCTCGACACCTCGCGCGCCGCCGTCGCGGTGGCGGCCCGTGCCGCTGCAAGCGTCCCCGCCGTCTGGGCGACGGTCGGGCTGCATCCCCACGAAGCCACCGACGGGCTCGAGCCGGTCGCCGCGCTGCTCAGGTCCCTTGCCGGCACCCCGACGCCGGCCGGCACCCCGCCTCAGCCACGCCCCCCCGGCAGCGTCGTCGGCGTCGGCGAGTGCGGGCTCGACTACTACTACGAGCACTCGCCTCGGGCCACCCAGCGCGAGGTCTTCGCGGCGCAGGTCGCCCTCGCCGACGAGCAGGGCCTGGCGCTCGTCGTCCACACCCGCGAGGCCTGGGACGACACTCTCGCCATCCTCGCCGAGGTCGGGCCGCCCGACTCGACGATCATCCACTGCTTCACCGGCGGCCGCGACGAGGCCCGCCGCTGCCTCGAGCTCGGCGCCTACCTCTCCTTCAGCGGCATCGTCACGTTCAAGAGCGCCGGCGAGATCCGGGAGGCGGCGGTGCTGTGTCCCGACGACAAGCTGCTCGTCGAGACGGACTCGCCGTTCCTCGCCCCGGTCCCGCACCGGGGCCGGCCGAACGAGCCGGCCTTCGTCGCCGTCGTCGGCGAGGCGGTGGCCGCCCTTCGTAAAGTCCCGGCCGGCGCACTTGGGGAGCTGACGACGGCGAACGCGGTGCGGGCCTTCGGGCTCGCCGAGCCGGTCGCCCCGGCGGAGCCGGCGCCCACGCCGCCGCGTGGCTGAGCTCCCGTCGGCACGACCGGCGCGCAGGCTCGGCAGGACCGAGATCCGTCAGCTGCTCGACGAGCACGGCGTCCGCCCGACGAGCTCGCTCGGTCAGAACTTCGTCACCGATCCGAACACCGTCGAGCGGATCGCCCGCCTCGCCGGCATCGGCCCGGGCGACCACGTCCTCGAGATCGGTCCGGGTCTCGGATCGCTCACCCTCGCTCGGGCGGATACCGGCGCCGAGGTGACCGCCCTCGAGATCGACGACCGGCTCGTGGCCGCGCTGGCAGGCATCGTGCCGGCGTCGGTGCGCGTCGTCGCCGGCGACGCCCTGCGGGTCGACTGGTCGCAGCTGCTCGCCGAGCCGCCCGGCGCAGCATGGGCGCTCGTCGCCAACCTCCCCTACAGCGTCGCCACCACGCTCGTGATCGATGTCCTCGAGCGCGTCCCGGCGATCGGCCGGATGCTCGTCATGGTGCAGCGCGAGGTCGCCGAGCGGCTCGCTGCCTCGCCCGGCGGCCGTGGATACGGGGCCGTCAGCGTGCGGGTCTCCTATTTCGCCTCGGCACGCCTTCTCGGCAAGGTCTCGGCCGAGGTGTTCCACCCACGGCCGAAGGTGGAGTCCGCACTCGTCGCCGTCGACAGGCGCGCCGGGCCCGCCGTCGCCGCCGAGGTGGCCGGCTACGCCGAGATCGTGTCGCTCGTGCGCGCCGGCTTCGCCGGCCGGCGGAAGATGCTGCGGCGCTCGCTCGCCGGCATCGTCGACGAGGCGTCGTTCGCCTGCGCCGGGATCGCCCCGACGGCGCGTGCCGAGGAGCTGGGAGTGGGCGAATGGGGCATGCTGGCGTCGTGCCAGCGGCGGATCGAGTCGGCACCGCCGGGACGCGGCGGTCACCCGAGCACAACCACGACGACGACGGGGGAGCAGGCGCCGGCGAGCGGCTCCGGGCCCCCGCCAAGCTGACGCGATCGCTACGTGTCGTCGGGCGCAGGCCGGACGGCCACCACCTGCTCGAGTCCGAGATGCTGGCGATCGACCTCGCCGACGAGCTGCTCGTCGTGCCGGCCGCCGCCGGCGGCGCTGCCGGTCTCCCCTCGAGAGGCGAGCTCGAGGTCGTCGACGACATCGTCTGGTACGGGAGTGCCCGCGCCGGCGCGGTCGGCCACGGCGGCGCGGTCGGCCGCGACGCCGACAAGGCCCTCGACGCCGACAGCAACCTCGACAACATGGTGCCGGCGGGTGAGGACAACCTCGTGCTTCGCGCCCTGCGCCTCGCCGGCCGGACGGCGCAGGTCACGCTGGTGAAGCACATCCCTTCCGGCGCTGGACTCGGCGGCGGCTCCTCCGACGCTGCCGCCGTGCTGCGCTGGGCGGGCGTCGCGGACCGGCTGCTCGCCCTGCGCCTCGGCGCCGACGTGCCGTTCTGCCTGGTCGGGGGCAGAGCGATGGTGCGCGGGATCGGCGAGGTCGTCGAGCCGCTGCCGCCCGAGCCGGCGCGCTTTGTGCTCTGCACCCCGCCCGGCGGGGTCTCGACGGCGCTCTGCTACCGGGCCTTCGACGAGCTCCCCGTCGTGGCGCCGGACCCGGCCCGGCGCAACGACCTCGAGCCCGCCGCGCTGCGCGTCCGCCCCGGCCTCGCCCTCTGGCGCGACCTGCTGGCCGAGGTCACCAGCCGCCGCCCCCAGCTCGCCGGCAGCGGCTCGACATGGTTCGTCGAACTACCCGACGACGCCGACGGCGGAGGCGGCGGCAGGGTGCAGGCGAGCAGCGAGCGGCTCGTCGAGGAGCTCGCCTCGGCGGTCAGCGCCGCGGGGGCGCGAGCCGCTATCGCCCTCGCCCGAGCGGAGGGCGCTGCGGGCTGACACGAGCTGGACGGGTCACCTGGAGGCGGGGACGCCGAACGGCGGTGGAGCCGAAGCTACTTCGAACGGCGCTGCCAGCGCGTGCGCTTCAGCATCTTCTTGTGCTTCTTCTTGCGCATGCGCTTGCGGCGCTTCTTGATCAGCGATCCCATGACGGCGGGAAGGATAGTGGGCGGGGCGGGCGCCGCCGGCAGGGCGCAGCTGCGACCGTGGTCGGAGCCGCCCGCGGCACGTCGGGTGGTCCGGCTCGGTTCAACCTGGTTGCCCGAGCTCGCCCCGCTGCTGCGTGGCGGTCGTCGCCCTCCGCCGGTAGGACGTACGAGACGGGTAGGGGCAGGGCGGCCGAAGCCGCTGCCCTGCTCGTGCCCGTGCCACCGCGCCGGCTTGCCCCAGCGGCAGCGGCAGCGGCGGCAGGCGGCAGGACCGGGATGTGGCGGATGCAGCAGCACCGGGTCCCGCCAAGGAGCCGCGGCCCCCGAGGAGATGTACCGCCCTGTCGGGTTGTGCGATCGCCGGGTTGTGCGATCGCCGCCGGCGGATCAGGGGCTCGGGTTGAATCCCGGAGGCAGCTCGAGACGAACCTCGACGGGAAGAGTGATGCCGTTGCGCTCGACGGTGAGGTTGACCTCGGTTCCGGCCGACATCGTGCTCAGCGTGTTCCGCAACTGCAGGAACGAGCTCACGTGGGTGTGGTCGAGGGCGGCGATGACGTCGCCGCTGCGCAGCACCCCGGCGCTGGCGCCGTCGGGGTCGACCCAGGTCACCACGGCCCCGCCGTCGCTGCCGGGGGCGTTCTGCCCGGTGATGTCGAGGTAGCCGTGGTCCGGGTTCGGCAGCCCGCCGACAGCGAACGCCTGCTGGGTCTCGGCATGCTCGGAGAAGGCGACCGCTGAGCCGGCGGCGAGGGTGAGAAGCGCCAGCCCGGCCCCGGCGAGCTCGGGAATCCAGCTTCCCGACAAGCGCGCCCACCAGTCCGGGTGTGCCGGGGGGGACTCGGGCGCAGCCTGCTCCCAGGCGGGGAGCGAGGCCGGAGCCCACGATGTCCCCTGCTCGTACGGGTTGGACTCGTACGGGTTGGGCAGTTCCTCGGACACGGGGCCCTCCTCCGGGTGAGCGTTCGAGCCAGCCACCACCTCGAGGCTACCGCGGCAAGTGGTCGCGGCGCGGCGCGGCCGGCGGCCCATCGGGGTAGGGGCGGAGTCGCCGAGCCGGCGCTGGCAGCCCCGGGGCCGGAGCAGGCGCCTTGCTAGCGTGGCCAGGGAGCCGCTGGCGCGTCGGGGCGAGGCCGGTGGTCAAGTCACGAGAGTAGGCGGCCGGCGCTCGGCGCCCGGGAAGGAGCCAGGATGACATCGCGTCCACCAGTCGGCATCGGGATGGCTCCGGAGGACATCGGCTCGTTGCGCCAGGTCGAGGACCCGCAGGTGTCGCCCGACGGCCGCTTCGTCACCTGCACGGTTGTCGACGTCGATCTCGAGGCCAACTGCTACCGCAGGCATGTCTGGCTGGCGCCGACGGACGCGTCGGAGGCGGCCCGCCCGTTCTCGGCGGGGCGCAACGACCAGCTGGCGCGCTGGTCGCCGGACGGTCGACGCCTCGCTGTCATCTCCTCGCCCGAGGACGGCGCCGGCGGCGTCCATCAGATCTGCCTGCTTCCCGTCGGGTCCGCCGGCGAGCGGGTGGTCATCGCCGAGTGGCCGGCGCCCCCGAGCGAGCTGGCCTGGTCGCCTGACGGAGCCTCGATCGCCTTCGTCGCCCGCGTCCCGGAGGAAGCCCGCTACGGCCGACCGGGGCAGCCGCTCGAGGCGAAGGACATGCCACCGAGGCACGTCACCCGGCTGTCGTCCCGCCTCGACAGCCACGGCTTCGTGCTCGACCGACCCAGTCACGTCATGGTCGTTCCGGCCGACGGCTCAGCGCCGCCCCGTGACCTCACTCCGGGGGTCTTCGATGCGACAGGGTCGAGCTGGTCGCCGGACGGATCCCGGATCGCCTTCGCCTCGGCCCGCCACGACTCGTCAGACCTCGACGGCGCGGTCGACCTCTGGACCGTCGAGCTCGGCGGCAGCAGCACGCTCGAGCGGCTCACGGCGACCGACTCGACGTACTCGCTGCCGTCCTGGTCGCCGGACGGGGCGAGGATCGCCTACCTGCGCAATCCGACGCCGCTCGACGAGCCGCGCCACGAGCGGGTTGGCGTGCTCGAGCTCGCAGGTCGCTCGACCGTCGATCTCGCCGTCGATCTCGATCGCAACTGCAAGCCCTACGGCGCGGCGCGGCCTCCGGTGTGGTGTGGCGAGACGCTGCTCGTCGGCGTCGAGGACGCCGGCAACGTCCACCTCTACCGCGTCGACGCAGGAGGGGCGGGCGCCCCCGAGCTCGTCGTCGGCGGCGACCGCTGGCTCTCGGGCTACCACTGGGTGGCCGGCGCCCTGGCGTTGGCGCTGTCAACGCCGACGGGCTTTCCCGAGCTCGTCGTCCGGGCGCTCGAGCCGGGCAGCCCATCCGAAGCCGCCGAGAAGCAGCTGACTCATTTGACGGCGTCTCTGGCGGATCGCCGGGTGCTGGTCGAGCCGCTCGCCTTCGAGGCCAGATCGGCGGACGGAACCGGGGTGCCGTGCTGGGCGATGCCCCCGGTCGGAGCGCGAGAAGGGCGGCGCTACCCGGTGCTGCTCAACATCCACGGCGGCCCGTTCACCTCGTACGGCAACCGGTTCTTCGACGAGTTCCAGCTCGAGGTCGGGGCGGGCTTCGGTGTCCTCTACTGCAACCCGCGCGGAAGCTCGGGCTACAGCGAGGCATGGGGACGGGCGATTCGCTGGCCCGAGGCAGCGGTGGACCCCGGCTCGGGATGGGGCGGAATCGACTACGAGGACGTGCTCGCCTGCGTCGACGAGGCCTGCCGCCTGTTCGCGTGGGTCGACCCTGATCGACTCGGGATCATGGGGGGCTCGTACGGCGGCTACATGACGTCGTGGGCTATCGGTCACACGGACCGGTTTCGAGCGGCGTGCTCCGAGCGTGCGGCGAACAACCTCCTCGCGCTCGAGGGCAGCTCCGATCTCGCCGGCAGCTTCCGAGGGGTGGTGGGGCTCAGCCACCTCGAGCACCGCGAGGCCTTCATCCGCCAGTCGCCGATCACCTATGTCAGCTCGATGACGACGCCCGTGCTCATCGTCCATTCCGAGGACGACCTGCGCTGCCCCATCAGCCAGGCGGAGGAGCTGTTCGTCGCCCTGCGGCTGCTCGGGCGCACTCCGCTCTTCATCCGCTTTCCCGGCGAGAGCCACGAGCTCACCCGATCCGGAGCACCTCGGCATCGCGTCGAGCGCGCCCGCATCATCCTCGACTGGTTCCACGAGCGACTCGCTCCGGAAGTCACCGCCTGAAGCTGACCCACCAGCTCGGTGAGCTGCCGCAGAGTCGCGCGCCGACGTCGCGCCGCTCGGCCGAGAGCGCGCACCTGGTACCCTCACAGGGAGCCCCTGGTGTGGTCACGCCGCCGGTTTCACTGTGGCGAGCGTCCTGCTCGTCTGCGGTCCATTGCGTGAGGAGACGAGAGTGCGCCATGTCCACCGGAGCCGTCAAGTGGTCCGACATCGACGGGGGCCAGGGCTTTGTTGCCGGTGACAGCCGCGAGGTCACGGGGGTGTCCGGCTGCGACGGGCTGAGCGAGGGCCGGAGGGGCGTGCGGGCGATCGCGGATCGCCCTGTCTAGGCCCGGCGACACCGGATCGCGCGACCGCGGGCCGCGTTCAGACTCCGGCACGCGCCAGCGTCCGGCGCCGCGCCGCGCCTCGGATCAGGATGTGCTCGCACTGCGGTCCGAGGGCCGGTCCTTCTCTGCGATAGCGCGCCAGCTCGGCATCAAGCGGGCGAACGAGGCGTATCGTGCCTTTCACCGAGCGCTGAATCAACGCCCGGCGGGCGAGCGCCGCCCGCTCGCTCTCGGCGAGCAGGAGCGGCTCGTCTCCCTCGAAGCTCGTATCCGCCTCCGTGATGCCGCACAGCCCGAGAAGATGGCCGGGCGTCTCGAGGCGCTGAAGCAGATGCGAGACGACCTCCAGCCGTACCTCGATGCGAACGGGGACGAGGGCGGCGAGCCGGCCCGGTAGGGGCGGGCCTTGCCCACGGCCGGGCGGTCGTGCGGGCCGGCACCGGGTGGTCCGAGGGCCGTCGCTTCCTCGTGACCGGTGGGACCCGGGCGAGGAGACCAGATGCACTTCACCCCAAAAGACCAGATCATCCTCCTCTCCGGCCTCGACCCGGACGGGACCCGTCGCGCCCGAATCTGGTCGATGCCCGAACTGCGCGACCGCCTCGACCGACTGACCAAGGCCGGTCTTGTCGACGGCGGGGGGCTCTCTCGCCCGGCCGGAATCGATGCCGCCCGGTCGTTGCGCCACATCACCCTTGACGACCTGCTCGACGAGCACCTGTCCGGCGAGTCCGCTGGGCCGCGCTCATAGCCGGCCCGCCGCCGGCCGGCGCTGCCGCCGGGCTGTCGGCCCCAGGCTGCTGCAGCGGGCGGGACGAGCCTTCGGCCCTGCCGGCCGCGGACGCCCCGGCCGTGCTAGCTTCCTGCGCCAGTCGGTATCCTCCCGGCCCGGCCCCTTCGAGCTAGCGACCCGACTCGGCCCGCCTCGAGCTCGAACGGAGCACGCCATCATCTGCACCTCTCGCGACCTCGCCTCAGCGTCCGGTCGTGTCCTAGCCAACCGCGCAGCCGAGGGTCGGCCGCGTCCTGCCCCTCTGGCCACGTTCCCGGCCCCTGCGGGTAGCCGACGGGCCTGCCGCCGTTTCCGGACGACCCTTGCCGCCCTTGCAGCGGCGCCGGCAGCCGGCGCACGCTTCTCGTCGCGATCCGGGCGTGCTCGATCGAGCTGCTCGCATCGTCGTCGGCTCGGCGCGGCATGCAGGATCGCTCCGTGAGCGCCGGCGCACAAGCCACGCTTCGCCGAGCGCTTCCTGCACCGGACGCCGCGGCGCCGGCACCGGGCTGGCGCGATCAGCTCATCACCTCGTTGGTGGTGCTGGCACCGCTCTGCGCGCTCGCAGTCGCCGTCGACCGCTTCTGGCACCACGGCATCGGCTGGTTCGACGTCGTTCTCGGCGTGGCGCTCTATGCCATCACGGGCCTGGGTCTCTCGCTCGGCTACCACCGCCTCTTCGCCCACCGCAGCTTCCGAGCCCGGCGGTGGCTGCGGATCGCGCTCGCCGTGGCAGGCGGGATGGCCGTCGAAGGCTCGCTCATCAGCTGGGTCTCCCACCACCGCCGTCACCATCTCTACGCCGACCGGGCAGGTGACCCTCACTCGCCGTGGCTCGTCGAGACAGGCAGGTTCCGTCGGTTGCGCGGCCTTGCCCACGCCCACGTCGGTTGGCTATTCGCGCCGCCGAGCTCGGCGGCCACCCGTTGGAGCAAGGACCTGCTCGCCGATCGTGACATGGTCGTGATCTCGAACCTCGCCCCCTTGTGGATCCTCGTCTCGCTGGCGCTGCCCTTCGGGATCGGTCTTGCGGTGACGCGGTCGCTGTCGGGAGCGGCGATGGCGCTCGTCTGGGCGGGCGGCGTCCGGATCGCGCTCTTGCACCACGTGACCTGGGGCGTCAACTCGCTCGGTCACCTCTTCGGCAAGCGGCCCTATGCGAGCTCGGATCGCAGCGGCAACATCGCCTGGCTCTCGGTGCTGAGCTTCGGAGACTCCTGGCACAATTCCCACCATGCCGCACCGGCGCTCGCGCGCCATGGCCGCGACCGACACCAGCTCGACCCGTCTGCTGCGATGCTGCGGATCTTCGAGAGCCTCGGATGGGCTTCGCACGTCCGCTGGTCGACCCCGGCGGCGGGAGCTGCGCAGGCTCTCCAATGAGGCAGGCACGCCCGAGGAAGGCACTCCCGTGAGGAGAACGTCGACCGGCTCGTCGTCGTCTCCACGCCATCCCGGGGCGGCCCGCTCCAGGTGAGCAGGCCGCGGCCGACGGCCGGAAAGCGCGAGGTCCAGCAGCACAAGCGCGAGAAGGCGCTCGGCAAGGCCGAGCGCCGCAGCGCCCGGCGCTCCGCAGCCCCTGAGGAGCGCCCTGCCGGAGGCGGCCGGAGCGAGGCCGACCTGATCGAAGAGCTGGCGACTTTGCAACGCGCCGCAGAGGCAGGACAGGTCAGCGGCGAGGAGCTCGATGAGCACCGGGAGCGGATCCGGCTGCAGATCGTTCGGCTGCAGTTGTGAAGCGAGCGGGGCCAGTCAGCCGGGCCGGCGGCCGAAGCCTCGAATCTCAGGGATTCTGATCGTCGGCTGATCGTGAGGGCCGCCTTGCAGGGTGAGCGCGGCGAACGCTCACCGCGGCCGAGCCGGTAGATTGGGTGGTGACGTTCCGGAGCTGCCGTCGTTGACGACGCCTCTGTGAGTGTCACTGAGGACTGATGAGCATGAAGACTCGATACGTCCAAGCCCCCGCCGGCTGGTGGCAAGATGAACACGGCGTGCAGCAACCTCCGGGGTCGTACCTCGATCCGTCGCTTCGCCTTCGAGCCGACGGCTCGTCTGTCGTCCGCAGCGGTGGCGGTGCGATGCACACCGCTCGCCGCCGACTCAGCCGGCGGGCGCCACGGTGATGAGCGCCGCGGTGATGAGCGCCGCCGAGAAAGCCGGCGGGCTCGTTGACTCGGGCGGTGCGTTCGATGCCGAGGGGATCGACCGCTCACCCGAAGCGCCCGGTGCGTACGTGTTGTTCAAGGGCCGCCTCACGATCTTCATCGGGGCCACCGGTGACATTCGTGGCACCCTCGAGTCCCACCTCCTCGGCGAACAGGGAGCCCTCACCAGCCATGCGACGAGCTATTGGTGCTCGGCGATCGGAATCTCCGAAGCGGGCATGCGGGCTCGCCAGCTGGTCGAGACGTACAAGATGTCGCACAATCTCAATCCGCCCCCCGGCAACCGGCCCGGGGCGATCCGACTGCTGTCGGCCGCCTGGGGGCGCCCGGACGCCGTCGGGCCGGACGCCGCAGGCTCGCCCGGCGACAGGCTCGGCCCTGTCGCCGGGTGACGCTGCTCGGTCGCCGGGTGACGCTGCTGGGGATGGTTGGCTGCGCGATCGACGCCTTGCCGGCACCTGCTGCAGACGAGGCGACACAACCGCTGGGCTGAGGAGAGTCGGCGGCTTAGGCGAGGCGCACTCCCAGCTCGACCCGGCGCAGGCCGGGGCTGGCCAGCCCTGCCTTTTGAGGTGCGACGACTGACGAGGCGCAGCGTGCAAGATGATCAGCCGAACTCCCTCCAAAAAGCTCGCACTGCGCAGTCGAACGAGCGGCGAGATGCCCGGCTCTTCGGCGCTGATGGTACGTCCTCGAGGTGGCGGCGAGCGGTCCGCCTCAACACGAGCATGACGCCGATCCCGTCCGGCTGGCCGCGCGCGGTGGCTGAATCCGGGAATCGACGAGGAGGTAGCAGGTGACATCGCTTCTGACGCGACGGCCCACGACCGTCGAGCCGGATGCCGGCGACGTGTTCGCAGGGCATGCACGTTCCCTCGCACTGGTAGGGACCTATCCGCCGACGGCCTGCGGACTGGCGACCTTCACGAGCAACCTCCGCGCCGCGATCACCCTCGGCATCCCCGGGTGGGTCGCCCCCGTGGTCCGGGTGCTCGACCGCCCGGAGCCCGAGCCGGCCGAGGAGGTCGTCGCGCAGTGGGTCGCCGGGGACCCGGGATCGCTCGGGCGCGCCCTCGCCGCGGTCGCCACGTCCGATGCGGTCCTTCTGCAGCACGAGTACGGGTTGTTCGCCGGCGAGGACGGCGAGGAGGTGCTGGCTCTCGTCGATGCCGTCGGGCCTCCCCTCGTCGTCGTGCTGCACACGGTGCTTCTCGAGCCGAGCGTCCACCAGCGCCTGACCCTCGACCGGGTGCTGGCAGCGGCGTCTGCGGTCGTCGTGCTGAGCGAGGCCGCACGCCGGCGGCTCGTGGCCGCGCACGGCGTCGCACCCGAGGACGTTCTCGTGGTGCCTCACGGCGCGGCGGAGAACTTCTCCGGGCCGCTCACGCGAGGTGCGGGAGCTCCGACCGTGCTCACCTGGGGGCTGCTCAGCCGCGGCAAGGGGATCGAGCATGGCATTGCCGCCTTGGCGCGCCTCGGCGACAGGACGCCCGCGCCGCGCTACGTCGTCGCCGGGCAGACCCACCCCAAGGTGCAGGTGATCGAGGGAGAGAGCTATCGCCACGGGCTGCAGCAGCAGGCGCGCCGCCTTCGTGTGAGCGACAGGGTCGAGTTCGACGGCACGTACCGCGACTGGTCGTCGCTGAGACAGCTCGTCCGCAGCGTCGATGTCGTGCTGCTCCCGTACGACTCCCATGACCAGGTGAGCTCGGGTGTCCTCGTCGAGGCGCTCGCCTCGGGCAAGCCGGTCGTGGCGACACGCTTCCCCCACGCCGAGGAGCTGCTCGCCTCAGGTGCGGGCATCCTCGTCGAGCACGGCGACGCCGAAGCGATGGCTCGGGCGCTCGAGCGGGTGCTGTGGGAGCCCGGTCTCGCCGAAGAGATGTCCGCGGCAGCCCGCCGCGCCGCCGAGCCGCTGCTCTGGCCGGCCGTCGGTAGGGCCTACCGCGCCCTTGCCGAGCGGGTCGTCACCGATCGGGCCGCGGCATGACCCGCTGGCCCGAGCCATCCTTGCACCACCTGGCGCGGATGACCGACGAGGTCGGCACCCTCGAGCACGCGAAGCTCGCCTGTCCCCGTTACGAGCTCGGCTATTGCGTCGACGACGCCGGGCGGCTGCTCGCTTTGTCCTCGAGGCTGGCGAGCGACCCCGACGCTGAGCGCCTGGCGAGCGTGGCACTCCGGCTCCTCGTGAGAGCGCACGCCGGCGGTGCCAGCTTCCAGCTCCGTCTCGGCGCCGACCGCCGCTTCACCTCTGATCCTTTGAGCGACGACGCCGTTGGTCGGGCGCTGCTCGGCCTCGGGACCGCGGCAGCATGGGCCCCCTGGCCGCCGGTGCGGGCGGGGGCGCTCGAGCTGTTCGGCGAGGCGGCGGGATTCCGCTCCGCTTACCCGCGGGCGACGTCGTACGCCGTGCTCGGCGCCGTGGAGCTGCTGCGTGCCAACCCCCGCCACGCCGGCGCCGAGGGGCTCATCGACGAGGTCTTCGACCTGAGTCGACCTTCGGCGGCCGACCCGCACTGGCCCTGGCCCGAACCGCGACTCGCCTATGCCAACGCCTTGCTGCCCCATGCCCGACTCGCCGCGGCGAGCGTGACAGGACCGAGCACCGAGACCGACGCCGCCCTGGCGCTGCTCGGCTGGCTCGTCGAGGAGGAGCGCCACGAGGGCCGCTTCAGCTTCACGCCGGTCGGCGGCCGCGGTCGTGACGACCCCCGGCCCGCCTTCGACCAACAGCCGATCGAGGCCTGGGCGATGGCCGACGCCTGTGCCTGTGCCTATTCCGTGACCAGCGACGCGCGGTGGGCCGAGGCGACGGCGCTCGCGGCGTCGTGGTTCCTCGGCGAAAACGACGTCGGCGTGGCGATGTACGACCCGCTCACCGGTGGCGGGCTCGACGGGCTCGAGGCGAGTGGCGTCAACCTCAACCAGGGGGCCGAGTCGAGCCTCGCCTTCGTCGCCACGATGTCGCTCGTGCGCGGCGTCGAGGCTCAGGCCAGATGCGAGTCGACGCCGTATGTCGAGAGGGCGGCGAGGAGGTGACTCGCCGAGGCCCTCGCCGCCCCGACGCAGCGGTCGGCGGCGCCATAGGTGAGGTAGATGTCGTCCCCGTCGAGCACGGCGCCTTCGACGAAGACGACGTCGTCGACGTCGCCGACGCGCTCCCAGGCGAGCTCGGGAACGAGCACGGGCTCGGGAAGCCGGAGGCGCGCCCGTCCCGTCCGCTCGTCGAGCAGTGCGAGGTTCATGGTGTACGAGCCGTCGCCACGCCGCTCGTGGAAGAACAGCAAGAAGCCTTCGTCGGTGCGAAGGGGCGGCGCCCCGGCGCCGATCCCGAGCGCCCCGGGGCCGGGGGCGAGCAGGGTGTGCTCGTCGAGATGGGCGAGGTGCTCGTCCCAGTAGCCCATCGGGGCATGAAGCAGATGGTCGAGATCCTCGAACAAGGCCAGCTGCATCGCTGGGTGGATGCGGTGGATGAGGGCTACCTCACCCCCGTCGAGAGTGAAGACGACGCCGTCCTTGTCGGCAACCCCGGGCGGCCCGAGCAACCTGGCCGTGGCGCCGTCGAAGCTGAACCGCTCGCCGTCCCAGCCGAGGATCTGGGCGCCGAGCCGCCACGGCTGCGCGCTGTCGGGGGCGGGCAGGCTCGTGTAGGTCATGAGGAGGTGCCGGCTACCGCCGCTGTCCACCCACTGAACGCGGGGGTCCTCGACGGCATAGGCGCCGTCAGGGCCACCACGGGCGAGCACATAGTCGAACGTGTAGCTCTCTCCGTCGTCCGAGGTGAGCACGAGGATGTCCGAGACATAGTCGACGAACGCCGGCCCCGTCCCGTCGCCGCGGGCATAGCCGAGGCGAACGCCGCGGGCGAACAGGTGGTAGCGGGCCTCGTGGTAGAGCACGCCGGCGTTGAAGACCGGTCCGTAGCCGGGGATCGATCCGGCCGCGACGATCGGCTCGTCGCCGAGGCGGCGGACGGCGGCCTTCATCGGAGGGAGGGATCTTTGCACGGCGTCTCCTGCCCCGCAGACGCGAGAGAGGGCACACCGTACAACGACTCCGCGGGCGACGACTCCGACTCCACGGTCGAACGGGTGCGGCTCAGGCTCGTGGAGGATCATGACGAGCTCTAGCGGCGGGGGGCGCGAGCTGTTCAGCAGGCACCCGAAGAACCCGATCCTGGGCCCGCACGACTTCCCGGGAAGAAATGCGGTCTTCAACCCCGCGGCGACCGTGCTCGACGGGAGGACGCTGCTTCTCGTGCGAACCGAGCACCGTAACGGGATGTCCTCGCTCGCTGTGGCGACGAGCGAGAACGGGATCGACCACTGGGAGGTCGACCGCATGCCCGGCCTCGATCCGCTGTACGAGAGCTTCGAGGAGCGCTGGGGTGTCGAGGACCCGCGCATCACCAAGATCGGTGACGAGTTCCACATCGTCTACGTCGGGTACTCGCCCGGCGGCCCGCTCGTCTGCCGGGCGACGACGACGGACTTCGTGAGCTACGAGCGTCACGGGGTGCTGATGCCGCCGGAGGACAAAGACGCTGCGCTCTTCCCCGGCACCTTCGGGGGGCGCTTCGCCCTGATCCATCGTCCCGTGCCGGCGATCGTCGGCGCCGGGGCCCACATCTGGTTGTCGCTCAGTCCCGACCTTCGGCACTGGGGCGACGCCGAGCTCGTGGTCGAAGCGCGACGCGGCGGCTGGTGGGACGCCAACAAGATCGGCCTCGGGCCGCCACCGCTGTTGACCCGGGACGGGTGGCTGCTCTGCTACCACGGGGTGCGGGTCACCGCGTCGGGCTCGATCTACCGCCTCGGGCTCGTCCTTCTCGACCTCGACGATCCGAGCACCGTGCTGGCGCGGGGCAACGATTGGGTCCTCGGACCGCAGGAGCCCTTCGAGCGGGTCGGCGACGTCAGCAACGTCGTCTTTCCCTGCGGTTGGATCCTGCGCGACGACGGCGACACGCTGCATCTGTACTACGGGGCGGCCGACAGCGTCGTCTGCGTCGCCGAAGCGAGCCTGAAAGAGCTGCTCGACCACGTCCACGAGCACTCGGATCCGCTGCAGACGCCGACACCGTGACAAGGGTGGCGATGCAGGCGCCGATCGCCTGGAGCACCCCGCCGGGCGGCTACGGGCCGTGGGAGCAGGTCGTGAGCACGCTCACCGAGGCCCTCGTGGGGCTCGGAGTCCATATCACTCTCTACGCCACCGGCGACTCGTCGACCCGCGGCGAGCTGCGCAGCGTCGTCGAGCACGGCTACGGGCAGGACCCGAGCTACGACGTGAAGGTCTTTGAGGCGCTCCACATCGCCCGCGTCTTCGAGGAGGCGGGCGAGCACGACATCATCCACAACCACTTCGACTTCCTGCCACTGGCCTGGAGCCGGCTCGTCGAGACCCCCGTCGTCACCACCATCCACGGCCTTTCGAGCCGGCGGATCCTCCCCGCCTACCGTGCCTACGACGATCGTGTCCACTACGTCGCGATCAGCGAGGCCGACCGCAGCCCCGAGCTCGCCTACGCGGCGACGGTGCACCACGGCATCGACCTCGACGCTTTTGCCTACCGCGCCGAGCCCGACCGCGACGGTCACGTCGCCTTCTTCGGGCGCATCCATCCGGACAAGGGCACCGCAGCGGCGATCGACATCGCTCGGGCCGCCGGCCGGAGGATCGAGCTTGCCGGCATCGTGCACGACCAGCAGTACTTCGACGCCGAGGTGCGACCCCGGCTCGGCGCCGACGCCAGCTACCTCGGCGCCCTCTCGGGAGCCGACCGGGCGAGCTTTCTCGGTGCTGCGAGCGCCCTGCTCCACCCGATCGCCTTCGCCGAGCCGTTCGGGCTCGCCGTCGTCGAGGCCTTCGCCTGCGGGACGCCCGTCGTCGCCGCCCCGCTCGGCTCGCTGCCCGAGCTGGTCCGTCCCGGGGTGAACGGCTTCCTCGCCGCCACAGCCGCGGAGGCGTCCGCATTCGTCGCCAGGATCGGCGACATCGAGCGGGCGCGCTGCCGGAAGGACGCAGAGGACCGTTTCGCCGCGGCGACCATGGCTCGGAAGTACCTGGCCGTGTACGAGAAGATCCTGAGCGACAGGGCATGAGCTCGTCGACAGGGCGCCAGGAGAGACGACACGAGCGGGCACCGGCTGAACCTTGGAGCTGTGCGCCGAGTGGTGATCGGTGCCTGGTGGCCACGGCGCCAGCGCCTCTTGCCGCGTCGATGGCACCCACGCCGGTCGCCGGGGCCTCGGCATTGAAGCTCCCGGTCCCGGCGCGCTCGCCCCGAGCAATCAGCTTGCCGCCGCGCTCAACGACAAGGCTGCTTTGAAGGGGATCGGAAAGACGCCGCGACTGATCTGGGGATCACCGCGGTGAGCCCGCGCAGGCTCGCCCGATCGACGATGCCGGGCAACGGAGCTCCGGTCTCTGGGGCAGGGCTCCTCCGTGGAAATATGTTGGTCAACGCGTGCCGCCCGGCCGGGGCCCTGGTGCTTGGTTCGGTCATCTCGAGCTCACACGCGGCGCAGCGAGACTGGTATCGGCAAGTGGTTGCACAGCGGTCGCAGGTCATCGACGTCGCCGGTCAACGCCGTTGAGACGCAGTCCATCTCGTATCCGGGGAGCGCCTCGCGCTGCTGCGGTCATCCAGGCCGAGACGCTGATGCGTTCCTCTGCCGCCGCGGCGAGCACCTGGTCGTGGACGTCCGCTCCCGATCTGCGTCACCCGGATCGAGCCCCCGACAGCCGCAGGAGGGTCAGAGACACCCGCGCAAGTGCCGTCCGGTGTCGTGCTGTCCGGACGGGAAGGTCACATTCCTGCTGATAATTCTAGGCCGAGTGCCCGGCTGCGGCATAGAGGGCCGCCCACACCTGGCACGGGGTTGTCGATGGAGAAGCTCGTCCGGCAAGGGCGTTGTCCTGGAGTGGGGTCGCTTGCCAGCGCTGCAGCGAGGGACGTTCGAGTCCTGCTCGTCAGGTTCCGAGCAGCGTGAAGGCGCCGGCCAGCGGGGCGCGGGCGAGCCGGACCATGTGAAGTACCACTGTCCATGCTTGTCGGCGTAGGCGCCCTCGGGTCGCTGAGGCATCGACCCTTCGTAGAAGAACGTTCGGTTCTCACGATGTTCTCACTAAGGCATTCTGTCACGCAGGCACCATATATATACGTGCTCTGAGCTGGGTATTCTATGCTGGCGGGGGAGGGCTCGAACCTCCAACCTCCTGATCCAAAGTCAGGCGTTCTGCCGATTGAACTACCCGCCACCGGTCGCGCTGGCCCTCTCCCACCCAGGCCAGACTAGGCGACGAGTCGAACCCTGCCCGTCGCGTACCCGCCGGGTGTGGGCGGCTCGCATCGAAGGGCGTGCGAGCGCGGGCCAGGATCACAGCCCGATGGCGCCCGGCCCGGCAAGCAGGGGGGCGGCACCGGTCTGTGAAGCTGCTTGCTACGAGAGCGTGATCAGTGGCCGGGCCCGTGCCAGTGCTGGTCCGACGTCGCCGTCGTCCACTCCTTGCCGTCCCACCACCTCTTGGCCGTCGACTCCGGCGACGAGGGATCGGCGTACCAGCCGGCAGGTGGCGACAGCTGCTCGGGGATCGGCCGGCTGCCGCCCGGTCCGAGATAGCGATCGCTGCCGAAGGCGAGCATCGGGTAGAAGATCACGGGCAAGAAGAGCAGGCCGAAGGTGAAGCCGCCGCCGTGCCCGAAGCTCTTGGACAGCTCGTGCACGACGATGATCGCCATCACGAAGTTGACGAACGGGATGAGGTAAAGCAGCAGCCACCACCCCGGCCGCCCTGCAATCCTCAAAAGGACGTATCCGTTGTAGATCGGGATGAGCGAAGCCCAGCCGGGCTCTCCCGCCTTGGTGAAGATGCGCCAGAAGGCCACGATCTCGATCAGAGCGAAGGCGAGCATGACGAGAGAGGCCACGGCGAGCGACGCACCAGCCGGGGCGGTCACCGTGGTACCCGTTGCGAGTGCGAGCACGAGCGCAACCTCCTTCACCTGGGTAGCAAGGGGGCTAACGGCGTCTCAGGCCGCCACCCACAGGCTAACGATGTTGCCTGATGCTCGCGGACCTCGCCCGTGGGTCCATCCATCGGGTGCCCGGGGACCGGATCGGCGCCGCGTCTTGACCGCTGCCAGCTGTGGGACGTACCGTCCCACAGGACGGGGCGGCGCCCTAGCTGGCGACGCGCCCCGGTGCCCGCTCGCCGAAGGGAAGGATCGCATCGTGGGAGCCATCGTGGAAGCCATCGTGGAAGCTCGGACGGCCCTCCGATGAGCGGATTCGACGCGCCGGCGGGAGTGGAGGTGCTACCCGAGGCCGAGCCCCGCTACGACGAGGTGCTCTCCCGCCAGGCGCTCGGACTCGTCGCCGAGCTTGCCCGGCGCTTCGGTCCCCGTCGGCTGGAGCTGCTCTAGGCGCGCCAACGCCGCCAGGCCGCGCTCGACAGCGGCGAGCTGTTCGACTTCCTCCCCGAGACGAGAGAGATCCGCGAGGGCAGCTGGTCGGTAGTGCCGCCGGCGCCTGGCCTCGTCGACCGCCGGGTCGAGATCACCGGGCCGACCGACAAGAAGATGACGATCAACGCCCTCAACTCGGGCGCCAAGATCTGGCTGGCGGACTTCGAGGACGCCAACACCCCGCTCTGGCAGAACATGGTCGAAGGCCAGATCAACCTCGCCGACGCGCTCGACCGCACGATCGACTTCGACAGTCCCGAGGGCAAGAGGTACGAGCTCGGCCAGCAGCTGGCGACGATCGTCGTCCGCCCGCGAGGCTGGCACCTCGACGAGAAGCACGTCCTCGTCGACGGCCTGCCGGTCTCGGGCTCGCTCTTCGACTTCGCCGTCTACGTGGCCAACTGCGCCCGCCGCCAGATCGCCGCCGGCCTCGGGCCTTACTACTACCTCCCGAAGATGGAGAGCCACCTCGAGGCGCGCCTGTGGAACGAGGTCTTCAGCCATTCCGAGGACGCCCTCGACCTGCCGCGCGGCACGATCCGTGCCACCGTGCTCATCGAGACGTCGCCGGCCGCCTTCGAGATGGAGGAGATCCTCTACGAGCTGCGCGAGCACTCGGCCGGCCTCAATGCCGGGCGCTGGGACTACCTCTTCTCGATGATCAAGAAGTTCCGCTCCCGGCCGAAGGAGATGCTCCTGCCGGACCGCAACTCGGTGACGATGGCGGCGCCGTTCATGCGTGCCTACGCTCAGCTGCTCGTCGCCACCTGCCATCGTCGCGGTGCTCACGCCATCGGCGGGATGGCGGCGTTCATCCCGAACCGGCGCGATTCCGAGCTCAATGCCGTGGCGATGGCCAAGGTGCGCGAGGACAAAGAGCGTGAGGCCGGCGACGGCTTCGACGGCTCATGGGTGGCCCACCCCGACCTCGTCCCGATCTGCGACGAGGTGTTCTCCGCCGTCCTCGGCGACCGCCCCAACCAGCTCGAGCGCCAGCGCGACGACGTGCACGTCACGGCGGCGGACCTGCTGGCGGTGTCTCGGACCCCCGGTGAGCTGACCGAGGCCGGCCTGCGCAACGATGTCAGCGTCGGCCTCCAGTACCTTGCCGCCTGGCTGCGCGGCAGCGGGGCTGTGGCGATCTTCAACCTGATGGAGGACGCGGCCACCGCCGAGATCGCCCGCTCCCAGATCTGGCAGTGGCTTCACGCCGGCGCCGTCCTTGCCGGCGGCGAGGCCGTCACTCGTGAGCTCGTCGTCCGCCTCGCCGACGAGGAGCTCGCCCGCCTCGCCGAGGTCGAGGGGGCGAGCTTTGACGCCGCCGCCTACGAGGAGGCGCGCCAGCTCTTCGACGGCGTGGCGCTGAACGACGAGTTCGTCGACTTCCTGACGATTCCTGCCTACGCTCGCTTCCCATGAGCGAAGCGGCGGCGCTGGCAGCACCGCTGCGCCGCCTGCTCGGCGATGAGGCGGTGATCGACGACCACGCCCGCTTGCGGACCTATGAGTGCGACGGCCTGACGCACTTCCGCGTCTGCCCGGCGCTCGTCGTGCTGGCGGGCTCGGTGGAGGACGTGAGGGCGGTGGTCGCCCGTTGCGCCGAGGCAGGCGTGAGCTTCGTCGCCCGCGGCTCGGGCACCGGGCTCTCGGGAGGCGCGCTGCCGAGCGCCGACGGCGTCCTCCTCGTCGTGTCGAAGCTGCGCCAGCTGCTCGCCATCGATCCGGCCAACCAGCGGGCGGTGGTCGAGCCGGGCGTGATCAACCTCCGTGTCAGCCGTGCTACCGCCCCGCACGGCTACCTCTACGCCCCGGACCCGTCGAGCCAGCAGGTGTGCTCGATCGGCGGGAACGTGGCAGAGAACGCCGGGGGTCCGCACTGCCTCAAGTACGGGTTCACGACGAACCACGTCACCGGCCTCGAGATCGTCACCGCTGCCGGCGAGCGGGTGCTGCTCGGCGGCGGCCTGTGCGCCGAGGCGCCCGGGCTCGACCTCGTCGGCGCCTTCGTCGGCTCGGAGGGGACCCTCGGGGTGGCGACGCAGGCGACCCTGCGCCTCGTCCGCCAGCCGGAGGCGGTGCAGACCCTGCTCGCCGGCTTTCCCGGCACCGACGAGGCCAGCGACGCCGTCTCGGCGATCATCGCCGCGGGTGTCGTCCCCGCTGCCATCGAGATGATGGACCGCCTCTCGATCGATGCCGCCGAGGCGACGGTGAGCTGCGGCTACCCCGCCGACGCCGGGGCCGTCCTCCTGGTCGAGGTCGACGGCCCTCGCCTCGATGTCGAGGAGACCCTCGCCGAGGCGGAGCGCATCTGCAAGGCGAGCGGCGCTGGCGAGCTGCGGGTGGCGAGCGACGACCGCTCGCGCGCGCTGCTCTGGAAGGGCAGGAAGTCGGCCTTCGCGGCGATGGGCCGGATCAGCCCCGACTACCTCGTCCAGGACGGGGTCATCCCCCGCACGGCACTTCGACAGGTGCTCGCCGAGATCGCCCGGATGGCGGCGCGTGACGGGCTGCGTGTCGCCAACGTCTTCCACGCCGGCGACGGCAACCTGCATCCGCTCGTCCTCTACGACGCATCGGTCCCCGGCGAGCAGGAGCGCGCCATCGGCCTCTCCGACGAGATCCTCGAGCTCTGCATCTCCGTCGGCGGGTCGGTCACCGGCGAGCACGGGGTCGGCGTCGAGAAGCTGGCCCACATGGCCAAGCTCTACGGCGAGGACGACCTCTCGACGATGCTGCTCGTGAAGCAGGCCTTCGACCCCGCCGGCCTCGCCAACCCGGGCAAGGCCGTACCGAGCCCGCAGCTGTGCGGCGAAGCCGTGTGGCGCGACCCCTCGCGCCGGACCGGATGGGCCCGCGAGGCGGTCCCGGCTCCGCCCGCCCCGCCGACCTCGGAGCATGCGGCCGCGGTGCCGCGGCGCGCCCGGCCGGGAGCTGGCGGGACCGCCCTTCCCGCCACCGTTCTCCCAACCAGTCTCGCCGAGCTCTCGGAGCTGCTCGCCGACTCGGCGTCGCTCGGCAGGCGGGTGCTCGCCCGAGGCGCCGGCACCAAGCTCGACTGGGGGGGGCCGGCTCCCGAGGCGGACCTTGTCGTCGGGCTCTCGTCCTGGCGCGGGATCGTCGAGCACGAGCCGTCCGACCTCGTCGTCCGCGTGCGGGCGGGAACTGCGCTCGCAGAGCTGCAAGCGGTGCTCGCCGGGGCCGGACAGCAGCTCGCGGTCGACGACGTCGTCGAGGGCTCGACAATCGGCGGGATCGTCGCCACCGGGCTCTCCGGGCCCCGTCGCCACCGCTACGGGGCGGTTCGCGACCTGCTCCTCGGCCTTCAGATCGTGAGGGCCGACGGCGTCGTCGCCCGATCCGGCGGCAAGGTCGTGAAGAACGTCGCCGGCTTCGATCTCGCCAAGCTCTTCGCCGGCTCCTACGGGACGCTCGGCGTCATCGCCGAAGTGGCCTTCCGACTGCATCCGCTGCCTGCTCGCCAGGCGTTCGTCTGCTGGTACCCGGGAAGCACAGGTGAGCTCGCAGCTGGACTGGCGACCCTGGCGCGCACCCAGCTGGCGGTGAGTGCCGTCGAGCTCGACGTCGAGCTGACCGACGGTTCCGAGTGGCCCGATGTCGGGGGATCAGGCACCCCCACCGTGGTGATCGAGCTCGAGGGCAGCGCGGCGAGCGTCTCCGCGCGGAGCGAGGCGTTGCGGGGCGAGCTCGCCGGGGCCGGCGGCATCGCTGAGCTTGAGGAGAGCGCTCCTGAGTGGTGGGGCCGGATCCCCGGCGATGCGCCTGGTGATGCGCCGCTCGAGGTGACGCTCAAGCTGGCGGTGCCGCTGTCGGCTGTGGCCGAGCTGGCAAGGCGCGCCCCCAAAGCCCTCGCCGGCCTCGCCGGTGCCGCGACGCCGGGGCGGCTCCGCGGCTCGGCGGGTATCGGCGTGCTCTACCTGGGCCTTCCGGCGGTCGGTGCCGGCGGCGCCGAGCGTTTGGCACGAGGCGTGGCGTCGTTGCGCTCGCTTGCCGGCGAGCTCGGGGGCACCGCCGTCGTCCTCTGTGCTCCGGAGGAGCTTTTCGCCCTCGTCGACGCCTGGGGGCCGCTGCGCGGAGCGTCGCTGATGGCCGCCGTGAAGGCCGCCTTCGACCCTGACCTGCGGCTCGCCCCCGGCCGCATGCTCGCCGCCCGCGCGTGAGCGCCGCCCGCGCGTGAGCGCCGTGCCGTATCTCCGAGCCGGGGCGCGCCTCGACCTCGACCGCCAGCTCGTCGAGGACTGCGTGCACTGCGGATTCTGCTTGTCGGCCTGCCCGACCTACGCCCTCTGGGCCGAGGAGATGGACTCGCCGAGAGGCAGGTTGCTGCTCATGCGCTCCGCTGTCGAGGAGAAAAGCCTGCAGGCCTCGGCCGTGCCGCACTTCGACCGCTGCCTCGGCTGCATGGCCTGTGTCACTGCCTGCCCGTCGGGAGTGGACTACGAGAGCCTCATCGGCGAGACCCGGGCCCAGGTCGAGGCGGAGGTGCGGCGTCCGGCAGCCGAGCGGGCGCTTCGGAGCGTCATCTTCGCCGTCTTCCCCCGCCGTCGGCGGCTGCGGGTCGTGACGGCGATGCTCGCCGGGTACCAGCGCTCGGGTGCCGAGGCGCTCGTGCGCCGGAGCGGGATCCTGGCAAGGCTGCCCGGGCCGCTCCGGACGATGGCTGAGATCGCGCCGCGACTTTCACGCACGTCCCGGCTACCGGAGATCGTGCCGGCAGTCGGGACGCGCCGCGGGCGCGTCGGCCTGCTTCTCGGTTGTGTCCAGGGCGAGCTCTTCCCCCAGGTCAACGTCGCCACCGCGGCGGTGCTGGCGGCGGAGGGCTTCGACGTCGTCGTGCCGCCTTCGCAGGGCTGCTGCGGCGCGCTCTCCGAGCACGCCGGGCGCCGTTCCGAGGCGCAGCGTTACGCCCGCGACCTGATCGGGATCTTCGACCGCGCCGGCGTGGAGACGATCGTCGTCAACGCGGCCGGCTGCGGCTCGGTGATGAAGCGCTACGGGCACCTCCTCGCCGGCGAGCGCGACGCCTCGCATGCCGGGGAGATGGCGGGGCGGGTGCGCGACGTCGCCGAATTCCTCGACAGCATCCCGCGGCGCGCCGAGCGGCACCCGCTGCCGTTGCGCATCGCCTACCACGATGCCTGCCACCTGGCGCATGCACAGGGGGTGCGCGAGCAGCCGCGAAAGCTGCTCGCCGAGATCCCCGGTGTCGAGCTCGTCGAGATCGCCGACGGCGAGCTCTGCTGCGGCTCGGCGGGGATCTACAACCTCCTCCAGCCCGATCCGGCTCGCCGGCTCGGCGACATGAAGGCGGGACACGTCGCCGAGACCCGTGCCGACCTGCTCGTCTCGGCCAACCCCGGCTGCACGATGCAGATCGCTGCGGCCCTTGCCCGCTCCAAGACGACGATGCCGAGCGCCCACACCGTTCAGGTGCTCGAGGCGTCGATCGCCGCCAGGCCGGTGTCCGAGCTCACTGCTGGTACGGTCGTCGCGACGACGCCGTGGCGCGCCTCTCGGGCGAAGCGTGCCGCCGGTCGATGAGCCGGCTGTCCAGCCCGGTGGTCGTCACCGCAGTGCTGAACGGCCCGCTCGCGCCGGAGGCCGCCGGTTGCCGATCAGGTGGGTGCCCGGACACTTGTCGTCGGCTCTGGGGCTTGGTTCACAGGCGAGCGACCGGCCCGTGGCTCGCCGAGCTGCGGCTCCCGTGCGCTGTCAGCCGCGGCGGCGGTGATGGGGTGGCCGCGGCGGAGCCGTGACCACGGCCGGGGGGACCTGGGTGCAGCCGTAGCAGCGCCCCTTGCCGACGAAGTAGTCGGGGATCGTCGGCGAGTCCGTCGGCGGGTTTGTCGGCAGCAGGACGGGCCGCCGAGGGCGCTGGTTGAAGTTGAAGTCCTGCACCATGTTCCCGAGCAGGCGGGCGTTCTCGCGCACGTCGGGGCGCGGGTCGGGACGGCCGTCGGTCTTCGGGTTGAGCCGGGCGCCGCCGAGGAAGTCGTCCTCAATGAACTTCAAGTAGGCGTCGCTCGAGAGGGTCTGGTGGTCGATGTAGCCGCGCTTGGCATACGGCGAGATGACCATCGACGGCACCCGCAGGCCGTAGCCGTTCCTGTCGACGTTCGGCGGGACGACGTTGTCGTAGAAGCCGCCCCAGTCGTCCCAGTTGAGGAAGATCGCCGTCGAGCGCCAGTCCGGGCTCTTCATCGCGGCGTTGATCAACGCCGTGACGTAGGCCTGGCCCTGGTGGACGCTCGCAGGAGGATGCTCGCTGTCGGACTGCGAGGGGGCGATCCACGACACGGCGGGCAGCGTGCCTCTCCTGGCGGCGGCGAGATACGAGCTGAGGGGCTTGATGTTCCCCAGCTGGTGATCCTTCTGGACGTCCTCGAACAACGGCAGCGGGTTCCAGATCCCCGGCGTGCGATAGGTCTGGGGGACGGGCTTGCAGGTCTCGACGGAGTCGTTGGCGCAGTCGGGCTGGTACCCGCTCTGCACGTAGTAGGCCCACGAGACGTGGTGGAGGTAGAGAAGGAAGGTGATGTCTGTCCAGGCGTTGACGATGTTCGCCGTCCCGCCGCTCAGCTCCTGTGCCACAGCCTGGTCGAACTGGCTCACCCCCTGCGGCCCGACGATGTTGTTGACACAGCTCGAGGGCGAGGCGTCCTTGCAGCGAGCCGACCAGGCCGAGACGAGGTAGAGGTGGGCGGGGAAGGACCACGACTTGACGGGCTCGAACATGTGGTCGTCGAGCACGAAGTCCTTGGCGTAGGTCCAGTAGTTCGGGATCTCGGCGGCGGTGTGGTAGCCCATCACGTCGGGCTGGCCGCTCGATCCGACATAGCACGCCGGGTCGTCGGGGTTGAGGCAGGTGTTGACCGCGAGGGCGCGCTCGAGGACGAAGCCGTTCATCTTGCCGTGGTTGACGTCGGCAAGGGCGTTCGACAGCCCGTGCGGTCCGCCGCCGTTGACGTCGGCGGTGTCGTGGTAGGGCCGGTTGCAGCCACCGTAGGTGTTCGGCACGCAGACCGTCGGCTTGCCGTGGCTCATCGGGATGCCGACAGCTCCCGGGAAGGTGCCGAAGTAGCTGTCGAAGGAGCGGTTCTCCTGCTCGATGATGATCACGTGCTTGATCTTGTGGATGCCGGCCGGAACGACGTAGGTGCCATTCGGACCGCCGGTGACGACCTCGCCACCACCCCGCCGCGCCGGGGGCGCGACGCTGGCGAGCAGACGTGTTGAAGCGGTCGGCGCGGCCGCTCCTGCTCGTGGCCCGGCGGCGAGGGGGATGGTCACCGCACAGGCGACGACTGCGGTCAGGGCGGCGGTGGTGGCGACCCGGCGCGCGCGGCGCGACTGACCGGGGCCGCCGGGACGCGGGGCGTCGGCGGGGGTGCATGACATGCAGGGCAAGCTACTCAGAACGAGCAGGGACGCAACGGCGCGGCTGCTCGGCAGGCTCGCCCGGTCATCATTCACCGACCCGTGGGCGTTGGCAGAGCCTCAGATGAGACCGGACAAATGTGAAGACGCTTTCCCGGACTGCTCATCGGCAAGGAGCCCTTTCTTTACCGATTCTTTACCTTCTGGCGCTAGCAACGTCAGCGCCCGTACGCGGCGCACGGGCCTTGAGGAGCGAGGTGGGAGGCACGGTGGTCGGTGGCGAGGCGGGCGCTGCGCAGGGGCAGGCGGGACAGGCGGCGGCGGGGCAGGGGTCGGCGGGGTCCGGGGGCCGGACCGAGGAGCAGCCAGCCGGCCCACCCGCAGGTCACGGGCTCAGCGAGCAGCGGGGCCTGCTCTCGCGGCGTGCGCTTCTCCGAGGTGCGGCCGGAGCGGCCGCGCTAGGGGCAGCCGGCGCCTTCGGCGCGCCCTTCGGCAGCGGTCCGCGTGCCTTCGTCGGCATCACCGCGGCGGGGGCGCAACCGGCCCGCAGCTCGGCCCTGGCAGCGGCGGCCACCCGCGGCGTGGCGCCGGCCGCCGCCGAGACCGAGCGCAGCTTCCTCTCACGGCCCGATCTCGCCCCACCGCGGCTGCAGATCTCACTGCTCACCAGCGATCCCGCAGCCGGCTACCTGTTGCTGACGCCGAGCGCGATCCCCTCGGCACGCGGCATCGACGCCGCCAGCCAGCTTGCCGCGGGCCTCGGCCAGCCTGGTGTCATGATCGTCGACGAGCGCGGCCAGGTGGTGTGGTTCCAGCCGACGACCGGCTTGGCGACCGATCTGCAAATGCAGAGCTACCGCGGCGACCCTGTTCTCACCTACTGGGAAGGGGCGATCGAAGCCGGCATCGGGTACGGCACCGGTTACGTCGTCGACTCGAGCTACCAGCCCGTGGCAGTCGTGAAGGGCGGCAACGGCGTGCAGACCGACCTCCACGAGCTGCAGCTGACACCGCAGGGCACGGCGCTCATCACCGCCTACGCCAAGCGTCCGGCCGACCTGAGAGCCGTCGGGGGCAAGAGCAACGGCTATGTGCACGACAGTGTCGTTCAGGAGATCGACCTTGCCACCGGTCACGTGCTGCTCGACTGGCGCAGCCTCGACCACGTGCCGGTAACCGAGAGCCACCAGCCGTACGCAGCCGGCATCTACGATTACTTCCATGTGAATTCGGTCTGCCTTTACGGCGACAACGAGCTGCTCGTCTCGTCGCGCAACACCTGGACGCTGTATCGCATCGACCGCAAGACCGGTGCCGTGCTGGCGCGGATCAACGGCAAGCGCTCGGACTACAAGATGGGCGCCGGTGCCGTCTTCTACTGGCAGCACCATGCCCGCTCGCTACCCGGCGGGCTGCTCACGGTGTTCGACGACGGCGCCGCCCCAGCCGAGGAGCCGCGCTCGCGCGGCCTCGTGCTCGGGATCGACGACGCGACGAGGACGGTCCACCTCGTACGCGCCTTCACCCATCCGGCGAACCTGCTCACGCCCTACGAGGGCAGCATCCAGCTGCTGCCGGGTGGCGGCGCGTTCATCGGGTGGGGAGCCCAGCCCTACTTCAGCCAGTTCGCCGCCGACGGCACGCTCCAGCTCGACGGTCGTTTCCCGACCAACGACCAGTCCTACCGGGCATTCCGCTCGCCCTGGCTCGGGGCCCCCAAATCCCCTCCCGACGTGCACGTCGCCGAGGACGGTCTCGGCCAGACCGTCGTCAGCGTCAGTTGGAACGGCGCCACCGAGGTCGCCTCCTGGCAGGTACGGGGCGGCACCGCGGCGAGCCGACTGGAGGTCGTCGCCACCGTCCCGAAGGCCGGCTTCGAGACGACGATCACCTGCCGCGAGGCGGGGACGGTGCTCGCGGTAGCGGCGCTCGACGCCCGCAACCGGCAGATCGGCATCTCGGCTCTGAAACCGGTCTGATCAGGGAGATGCAAGCGCTCGTGCGACCGGGTGCGGTGGAGTGCGGCGGTTCTGCGCGCAACGCAGCGACGCAGCAGCGCCACGCACCCGGTCACGCACCCACCGGCCACTCACCAGCGCTCGTCACTGCTCCCGCCCGGGCGGCCCTCCGGCGGCCCGTCCGGCGGTCGGGGCTTCCACGCCTCGCCGGACGGCAGCAGCTCGACCCGCCGGGCGAGGTTGACAGCGTGGTCACCGAGGCGCTCGTAGAAGCGCGCCAGCAGTGTCACCTGGGCGGCGACTGACGCCGGCATGCCGGACGCCTCGACCTCGCGGGTGAGGCGGTCATGGAGGATGTCGAGCTCCTCGTCAGCCTCGTCGAGGGAGTCACCGAGGGCGGCCCGAGCGGCGTACCCGTCGGCGGCGTCGCGCCACATCCGCAGCGCCACCTCGGACATCCGCTGGACGATCCCGCGGCTGAGCGGTGACATGCTCGCGCCGAGGTGGTTCACGGCCCGCTGGGCGATGTGCTCGGCGAGGTCGGCGCTGCGCTCGAGCTCAGGCAGGATGAGGAGCAGGCCGACGAGGCGGCGGAGGCGGTCGCTCCCCTGTACGAGCTGATCGACCTCGTCCCAGATCGAGGCGTTGAGCTGCCGCGTCAGCGCGTCGACGGACTCGTCGGCGGCGACGATCCGACTTCCCACCTCTGCCTCGCCGGCGAGGAGGGCGTCGGTGGCGCCGGCAAGCGCCTCGCTGACGAGCGAGAACAACCGGACTACCTGGCGATCGAGCGCGGTCTCGTCGCCGGCATCGGTCATGGTGACGATCTAGCTGATGCTCGGCCCTCGGCGGGTCGCTGCCCCATGAAGCTTCACCTTCCGTTCAGCTGTTGTTTACCTCATGTCCACCTCGATGTCGACGACCGTTCACCGAGGCCCGGAAAACTGGTGGCGTCAGAGCGGCGGGTCCACGTGACGGCGGATGCAGTCGCGCAAATCCTCTGAGGACCGAAGGCCAGAAGGTCACGATGTCGAGCGAACTGCGGGCCACGAGCGAGCTGCGCGCCACGAGCGACCTCGGTGCGAGAGGTGTCGGCGAGCTCCTCGACGCCGCTCCCCTCAGCGCCTTCCACCGGCGAGCCGTCGTCGTCTCCGGGGTCGGTTTCTTCACCGATGCTTACGACCTGTTCGTCATCAGCACCGTCGCTGCCCTCGCCGGCGCCCAGTGGCATCTGTCGACGTCTGCGACGAGCTGGGTGACCGGCTCGGCCATCCTCGGCGCCTTCGTCGGCGCGATCGTCTTCGGGCGGCTCGCCGACATCCTCGGCCGGAAGCGCGTCTACACCCTTGTCGCCGCCATCATGATCGTCGGCGCCCTCGTCTCGGCGCTGGCGCCGAGCTTCGCCGTCCTCGTCGCGGCACGGTTCGTGCTCGGCCTCGGCATCGGCGGCGACTATCCGGTGTCCGCCGTGCTCATGAGCGAGTACGCCAACCGGGACGACCGCGGGCGCCTCGTCGGTCTCGTCTTCTCAATGCAGGCCCTCGGACTCGTCGTCGGGCCACTCGTCGCGCTCGCCCTTCTCGGTGGGCACGCCGGCGACCAGTTCACCTGGCGGTTGCTGCTCGGGCTCGGAGCCGTCCCGGCGGCGGCGGTGATCTACCTCCGCTCACAGATGCCCGAGTCGCCGCGCTATCGGGCCGCGCACGGCGAGGTCGACGAGGCGCTCGCCGAGCTCGCCTCCTTCTCCGCCGGCGTGCTTGCGCCGGGAACAGCGGCTCGGTCCGGCGCGCATCGGCCGGCCGCCGGCGCTGGCGACGGAGGACCCGCTCGTGCGGACGGAGGCTCGGGCGCCGGCCGGATACCGCTCGGTAAGCTGCTTCGCGCGCCGCGCCTGCTGCGCCTGCTGATCGGGACAGCCGGCAGCTGGTTCGTCTTCGACTACGCCTACTACGGCAACACGTTGTCGCTGCCGGCGATCCTGAATGGCGTCGACCCGTGCGCCGACCTCGTCGCCAAGCTCTCCTGGTCGCTCGGCATGTTCGTCGTCTTCGCCGTTCCCGGCTACGCACTTGCCGTCTGGCGGATGGACCGCATCGGTCATCGCCGACTGCAGCTGATCGGCTTCGCCGTGCTCGCCGCCGCCTTTCTCGTGCTCGCTGCTGTGCCGGAGCTCACCACGACGATCGGCGCCTTCGTGGCGGTGTTCGGCATCAGCTACTTCTTCGTCGAGTTCGGCCCGAACACGACCACCTTCGTGCTGCCCTCGGAGCTGTTCCCGGTGTCGGCACGCACCACCGGGCACGGGATCGCTGCCGGTATCGGGAAGCTCGGCGCCTTCGTCGGCGTCTTCCTCGTTCCGGCGCTCGAGTCCCGCGTCGGCCTGCGGTCGATGCTTGCGGTGGCGGGAGGGTTCGCGTTGGTCGGGCTGGCGCTGACGCGGCTGCTGCCCGAGGCGGCAGGGCGCGGGCTCGAGGAGCTGAGCGACCCCGATGGCCTCGTGCCGGGCCCGTCTTTGCGCACAGCTCCGTCGCCCGTTCCGGCTCCGTGGTTGCCTCCCGGGCCGGCGGGGCTGTCCTCGGAGGGGGCGTCGCCCTCGGCCCGTAGCGGCCCCGCTCAGTGAGCTCAGGGGAAGGCCGCTGTTGAGCGCTGCCCGCTGCCGCCGAGCTCTGCTGCCAGGGTCTCGAGGTTGACGAAGCCGAGCTCGAAGGCTTGCCTGTGAAACTCCTTCAGTGAGAATGCCGGCCCCGCTGCGCGCCGGGCCTGGTCGCGCACCTCGAGCCAGATGCGCTCGCCGACCTTGTAGCTGATCGCCTGCGCTGGCCAGCCGAGGCAACGATCGACCTCGCCGGCGAGCATCGCCGGGTCCCGGCGCACTGAGATCGGCTGAGGGGCGGGTGTAGTACATCGCCGCCACGCCGCCACGCCGCCACGCCGCCACGCCGCCACGCCGCCACGCCGTCTCGCCGTCTCGCCCATCTCGGCACGGATCCGGCGAAGCTCTGCCCACCCCCAGCGGTAGGTCTCGGCGCGCCGCGAGATCTTCCCAGTCGTCCCCGGTCTCTTTTGACAGCAGGTCGAACACCATCCGCGCCCCGTGCACCGGACTGCCGAGGACTCTCAGGTCGCGGTAGTACTCACCGGCATCGTGCATCGCCAGGGTGCTCTCGGGCCGATCGCGCATCGTCGAGGCGGCGACGCCGTCGCGGTGGTCCTCGGGCGGCACGTCGTCAAGGCCGAAGAGTGTCTCGCGACGCAGGCGCCACGAAGCTCTAGGCGCGAACCTCGCGACGAGTCACGCCGTTGCCGACGGTGTGGTCCTCG
>DAHUZG010000083.1 GCA_027306715.1 Acidimicrobiaceae bacterium | reverse complement strand
TCGATGGCGCCCCCGTCGCCTTCCGGGCGCCGCTCGGCACCGACGTGGAGGCGCTGGCAATGGTCGCCGAATCGGCTGAATGCGCGGCGGCTGGCCAGCGGCTCGAGGAGCAGCTCGACGGAAGGAGCCTGATCTTCCGGGCGGACCGGATCGAGCTCTCGAAGAACCTGCTGCGCGGCTTTCTCGCCTACGAGGAGCTGCTCGAGACCTCGCCGAGCTGGCGCGGCCGGGTCGTCTTCCTCGCCCGCGCCTACCCCTCGCGCCAGGATCTGCCCGAATATCTCGCCTACCGCAACGAGGTGGAGCGCCTCGCCGAGCGGATCAACGAGCGTTTCGGGGGCGCTCACTACCAGCCGGTGCTGCTCGAGGTGGAAGACGACTTCCCGGCTTCGGTGGCGGCGTTGCGCCGCTACGACGTCCTGCTCGTCAACCCGGTGCGCGACGGGATGAACCTCGTCGCCAAGGAGGGCCCGGCGGTCAACGGCAACGACGGCGTTCTGGCGCTCTCCCGCGAGGCAGGTGCCTACGAGGAGCTCGCCGGGCCGGCGCTCGAGGTCCACCCCTACGACGTGAGCGCCACGGCGAGGGTGCTCGCCGCTGCGCTCGAGCTGCCACCCGCCGAGCGCAAGCTCCGTGCCGCCGAGCTGCGCCGCCTCGCTCCGGGGCTCTCCCCGGCGAGATGGTTCGAGCAGGTTCGCGCCGAGGCGCGCCGAGCCTCGCCGCTGCCGCTGCGCTGAGTCGCCTACCCGGCCAGCCTGGCCTCGAGCAGGGCGAGGAGGTGGCGGACGGCCGGCGGTCCCTCCAGCACGAGATCGGCCTCGGCGAGCAGCTCGGCGGGAGCCTCGGCGCCGCTCACGGCGACGCGGGCGAAGGCGAGCCCCTCTTTTCCGCGCGCTTCGAGCGCGCGGAAGGCCGGGAGGTCGCCGACGTCGTCGCCGATGAAGCAGGCGGCGGCGAGCTCGCCGGTGAGCGCTCGTACGACGCCGCCCTTGTCGGCGTGGCCCGGCGGGAGCACTTCGAGGGCCATCTTCGCCTCCCGGGTCTCGAGGCCGTGGCGGGCCGCAACCTCGGTACCGAGAGCCCGCAGAGGGTCGGCGAGCGCGGGAGCACGTCGCCAGTGGAGGGCAAAGCTGCCCCGCTTGGTCTCGAGCTCGGCGCCGGCCGGCAGCGGGCCGATCTCGGAGGCGGCCCGTTCCAGCACCGCTCGCCAGCTTTCGCCGAGCTCCTCGCCGGCGCCCCCCCTGGCGTCGCCCGCCGCGGTTTCTCGCTGCCCGGGGAGACGGCGCTCGGCGCCGTAGAGGCCGAACAGGGCGAGGCGCCGTCCGGCGTCGCCGAGGGCGCCGTCGAGGAAGGCGAGCGGGCGCCCCGAGACGACGGCGACGAGCCGGAGACTGGCGGCGATCGAGGCCAGCAGCTCGGGGGTTCCAGGCAGCGGTGCGGCAGCGCCCGGATCCTCGACGATCTCGGCCAGCGTGCCGTCGAAGTCGCTGATCAGGCCGCTTCGCCCGGGGTCGGCGGCGAGCAGATCGGCCAGCTCGTAGACCGAGCACCTCACTGGCCGGCGAAATAGCGGCTCATCGGGCTGTGCTCAGCGGCCGCCGCTGCGACGGGGGGCGGGACGTCCGAGGATCCGTGCCGCCCGGCGCTCCGTCCGGCGCCGGCGGAGCCGGCGAACGAGGAGCGGGTCGTGGGCGAGCGCGGCCGGGGAGTCGAGGAGCCCGGCGAGCACGGCGTAGTAGCGGGTCGCCGAGAGGCCAAGCTCGGCCCGGACGGCTGCCGCCTTGGATCCCTCGCGCCGGCGTTGCCACCAT
>DAHUZG010000082.1 GCA_027306715.1 Acidimicrobiaceae bacterium | reverse complement strand
CTGATCTGCAGGGTCGAGCTGCGCGGCCCCGGCTCGCTCGGCGCGAATTGCAACAGCATCGAGCAGTCCTGGCCCGGCGGGATCGCGCCCTGGCAGTCGTTCTGCGAGAGGACGAAGTCGCTCGAGTTGCCGCCGGTGATGCTGACCCCACCGACGACGAGAGGCACCACGCCGAGGGTCGAGAGCGACACGGGCACGACGTTGCTCGTCACCGTCACCCCCTCGGTGCCGAATTGCAGCGTGGGCGAGCTGAGGGAGGCGACACCGAACACCCCGAGGCCGCCGAGGTGCATGGTGAAGTTCTCCGTCGTCTGCGCGCCCTTGGAATTGGTGACGGTGTACTGGAGCTCGACCTGGCCGTTCCGGGTGCCGGAGCCCCGAGGGCCGAAGGCGACGTTGAAGGTGCACGACTCGTGCGCGGTCAGCTGGGCGGCGGCGCAGGTGCCCGCGCCGAGCGTGAAGTCCTGGTAGTTGGTCCCGGGCTGCTGGTCGACCTGGAGCGCGCCGACCTGCTGGGTCTGCTTGGTGTGGTTGATGAGGGTGATCACCCGGGGATTGCTCGTGGTGCCGACGCCGGTCTGGCCGAACGAGACGCTGTGAGGGCTGAAGGTGAACGGAGGCGGTGCGACGCCCACTCCGACCGCCACCTCGGAGGCCTCGGCAAGACCGTACTTCCCGCGAGCGCTCAGCTCGAAGTCGAGCAGCGCTCCGCCGCGCTTGCTCTCGTCAGGAATGTGCACCTTCAGGCGCAGCCGCTTGGTCGCCCGCGACGAGCACGCCAGCTTCTTCGGCAGGCCCGCGATGTGCGGGGAGACGAAGATCGTGCAGCGGGTCGCGTAGCGGACGCGTGCTGTGAGGTAGATGGTGCCGCCCGAGATCGGCAGCGCCTGGGTGTTGGCGTAGTAGGCGTAGACGACCGGCGCCGACCTCTGGCTCGGGGCGACCGCCGCCTCGCTCGTCCCTCCGCCGGCGACCACGAGCACAGACGCTGCCAGCACCGGCGCCACGAGGAGGGCGGCTAGGCGCCCGCCGCTCTTCGTGCCCCGCCGCTGCGATCGCGCCTTGCCCCCGCTCGCCACGGGATCGCGCCCGGCAGCGGCATCGCCACCAGCTGAGAACACCCGTCGGAATGACACCTTCGACCTCCCCGCCTCGATGTGCACGACCAAGAGCAGCACGACGGGCGGCTCGTGCCTCGAGCAGGAGCGTACTCGCGCAGTTATGACTCATCCCTGTCACGAGTCGATACGCTTCCACCATGCTTGACGACACCGTGAAGGCACTCGCAAAGGGCAAGAATTTCGCCGCCCTCACCACCCTGCTCCCGGACGGCCAGCCTCAGACCCAGATCATGTGGGTCGACGCCGACGAGGAGCACGTCCTCATCAACACCGAGGTCCATCGCCAGAAGTTCAAGAACGTGACCCGCGACCCGAGAGCGACCGTGACGATCATCGACTCGGGAAACCCCTACCACTACGCCGAGGTCCGCGGGCGCGTCGTCGAGACCGTTCGCGGCGAGCAGGCACGCGCCCACATCGACGACCTCAGCCAGAAGTACAACGGCACCCCGTACCAGAACCCGATCACAAGCGAGCGGGTGATCCTGAAGATCGCACCGGCCCGCCAGCACTCCCACTAGCCGGCCGCCGGGAACCCCGTCCCCCTCTGGTGCTGGCATGCCAGAGAGGGCATGCTGGAGAGGTGGGCCTCGACACGTCGCTCGACGGCCTCGTCACCGCCGCTCTCGAGCGACGTGAGCCCGAGCGCGACGCCGCTCTCGCCGTCCTCGCCAGCCACGACGCCGACCTGCTCGACGTCGTGGCGGCGGCCGCCCGGGTGCGTCACCGCTTCTTCGCCAACCGGGTCAAGCTGAACTTCCTCGTCAACTTGAAGAGCGGCCTCTGCCCCGAGGACTGCTCCTACTGCTCGCAGCGGCGCGGCTCGACCGCCGGCGTCCTTCGCTACAACTGGATCGACCCCGACGAAGCCGCCGCCGCCGCCTCTGCCGCCGTGGCGGCCGGGGCGGCGCGGGTCTGCCTCGTGGCGAGCGGGCGCGGCCCTTCCGAGCGAGACCTCGTGCGCGTGGCGGCGACCGTCGGGGAGATCACCCGTCGCCACCCCGGTGTCGAGATCTGCGTCAGCCTGGGCCTTCTTGCCGAGGGCCAGGCTGATCAGCTGCGTGAGGCGGGCGTGTTCGCCTACAACCACAACCTCAACACCGCCGCCTCGCGCTACTCGGAGATCTGCACGACCCACGGCTTCACCGACCGCCAGGCGACCGTCGCCACCGCCGCCCGTGGCGGCCTCTCGCCCTGCTCGGGGGCGATCTTCGGGATGGGCGAGAGCGACGTCGAGATCGTCGAGCTGGCGAGCGCGCTCCGAGACCTCGGCCCCGAGTCGGTGCCGGTCAACTTCCTCATGCCCTTCGAGGGCACTCCGATGGGCGATCGTGACGAGCTCAGCCCGCAGCGCTGCCTGCGAATCCTCTCGCTCTACCGCTTCTACTTCCCCGACGTCGAGCTGCGCCTCGCCGGCGGGCGCGAGCTGCACCTTCGAAGCCTGCAGCCGCTCGCCCTCCATGTCGCCAACTCGATCTTCCTCGGCGACTACCTGACGAGCGAGGGGCAGCCGGGCGCCGAGGACCTGGCGATGCTCGCCGACGGCGGCTTCGTGCTCGAAGGCGATCCCGGGCCTCGCTCGCCGGCGGCTTCGTCGGCGGTGCCTTCGTCGCCGGCGCCAGCGGGCCGGCCCGATCGCCTGACCCCCTCCGCAGCCGGTGGAGCCGGCGGAGCTCCCGGCGTCGCACGGCCGGTCGCCATCCCTCGGCGACGCGGGCCGGGAACCCCCGAGCCGCCGAACACCTGATGCGGCGCGCCGAGCCCCGGCGGGAGGCCACGGGGGAGGTGGCTCGACGACCGCAGATCAACGCCGAGGCACTCCTCGCCGCCCAGCGGGCCGCACGCGGCGCCGGGCAGTCGGCGGTCATCTGGTGGCGCCGGATCGCAGCAGGAGCCGGAGCCGCGGTCACCGAGCAGTCGCTCGACGAGGTCTTGCGGCGAGCGCTCGCAGCGGTCCGTGAGGTGCTCGATGCCGACGAGGTCTCGCTGCTCGTGTCCGACGACCAGGCCGGGGGCCTGATCGCGCGGGCGTCGGTCGGCCTCGACGCCGAGACGACGACCGGGCTTCACATCCCGGCCGGGGGCGGGATGGCGGGGCGGGTCCTGGCGAGCGGGGAACCGCTGCTCGTGCCGGACCTGTCGATGATCGAGCTCGCGTCGAGCACGCTTCGCGACGAGGGCTTCCGCTCGGTCGTCGCCGTGCCGATGCTCGTCGAGGGCCGCCCGACGGGCGTCATGCACGCCGGCAGCAGGGTCACGGACGCCTTCGGCCCAGCAGACGTGGAGGTGCTCTCGGCGATGGCCGACGAGCTCGCCGTCGCCGTCGAGCGGGTCCGGCTGTTCGAGCACGAGCGCGAGTCGCGACGGCTCGCCGAGCGTCTCGCCGATCGGATGGTCCGCGTCCAGCGGGTCACGACTGTCCTCGCCACCCTGTCGGCGAGCGAGGACCTCGCCGCGGCCGTCGCGGTCCTGCTCGCCCCGGATGCCGGCGACTCCCCGGGGCGCACGGTGACGCTG
>DAHUZG010000077.1 GCA_027306715.1 Acidimicrobiaceae bacterium | reverse complement strand
GGCCCGCGGTGGCGCCGCCCACGCTGGATCATCACCGGCGCGGTGGCGATCGTCGTCGCCCTCACCGTGCTCACCGACCTGCCGGCGCGAACGACGGCCGCGAGCCAGCTGAGCGGGGCGAGAGGAACGGTCGCCGCCATCCGATCCGACGCCGCCTCGTGCGCCTACTCGCTCGGCGAGGCTGAGCGCCTTGCCCAGCTCGACGACAAGAGCGCCCTCAGCACGTCGCAGGTGCACGTCCTCGACGGGCTGTTGAGCGGCGACTACAACGCCTGCGCGCTCACCAACAACGACCTCTACAACCTCGTCAACATCGAGACCTCGAGCTCGCCGGTCGGTCGCCAGCTCGGGGCGCTGCGTGACGGAACCTACGAGTGGGCCAACCCGTACGCCTTCGCCGTGATCGGCGACCTGGCGGCGATCGTCGCCTCGGGCAGGTCGGCGGCCCGCGCCCACCGGCTCGCCGTCGACGCCGCGAAGGCCAACCGCCAGCTCGAGAGCATCGAAGCCGGGCTGCGGCGGCTGAAGAAGGCGGTCGGCGGGAACCTACCCTCGCTCGGTCTCGTGACGGCGATCACCTCGCTACCGGCGAGGCACTGAGCACCGGCGAGGCACTGAGCACCGGCGCCCGGGCGGCCGTCCGATCAGCCCATGCCGCCGAGCCGCCGGCGGCGCTCCTCGGTGCGAAGCAACCGGCTCATCTCCTCGTCGGGATCCTCGTCGTGCTTCAACCAGGTGATGAGGTTGTAGAAGACGACCGGCGCCATGCCGACAGCTGCTCCGAGCCAGAGGATCCCGGTGGCGAGGGACTGGTCGGCGGTCAGGCTGAGGCCGTGGCCGGCGACGTGATGGTAGGCGCGGAACCACGAGACGTGAGAGAAACCGAGCAGGTAGGCGACGATCCAGGTCACCCACATGGCGACGGCGGCGACGACCATCCGCTCGGGCCTCGAGAGCGAGGGCACGATCGGAGGGGAGGGCACCAGCTGCAGCCACAGCACGACCCCGGCGACGAGGAAGCTCGCCGCCTCAGCGAGAGCGACCGGCTGCGACGAGGCGATGGCGTCGACTGCCGCCGGAATTCGCCAGATGATGACCACCGCGGCAAAGAGCGCCACAGCCGGGATGCCGTGCAGGCTCCGCCCAGGATGGCGGCGGGCGGCCAAGCGCGTCAAGCTGGCGCTTCTCCGCCACGGGGCGCCGAGGGCAAGGAGCGCCGGCGCCGGGAAGGCGAGCAGGCTGAACTGCAGCGCCTCGGCCCAGGCGCTGCGGGCGGCCTCGGTGGCGACGGGCGGCACGAGGGCGGCGAGGGTACAGAGGCAGGCGCCGACGACAAGTGCTCGTGCCGTGTTGCCGCTGACCCCCTTGTCCGGCCACCTGACGGCGGCCGGCTCGCTCATCGCCGGGACTGGCTGCGGCCGAAGAACGCCCAGAGAAGGACGACGAACAGCGTGCCGAGCGGGATCGCGAAGGTCAGCACCTGGGGCCCGACCCAGGAATTGCCGATTACCGAGAGCAGCACGACAACGCCCCCTTCATCCCGACCCGGTCAGCGGTCACAGCACACAGCGTCACAGCGTCACAGCACGTAGAACAGTAGCCAGAAGAGCAGCTCGATCAGGGCGCCGAAGACCACGAAGTACGTCGCCGAGTCGAGGCTGGCGCGGAACATCCGTGCCGCAGGAAGCCGCGACTGCGAGGGCCCCCCATCCTCGGCAACCGCTCGCGAGATCCTCATCGCCCGCGCCAGCAGGACCTCGAGCCAGTAGAAGGTCGTCAGCATCAAGAGGATGTTGAGCACCGCCCAGCCGATGTAGCACGAGGCGTACCCGCTCGAGCCCGAGTCGAAGCCGAGCCGCGTCAGGATGAGGATCTGCAGGGCGATGGCAAGAAGGTTGCCGCCGACCGCCGTCCACCAGGCCACCTGCCAGTCGAGCACCATCCCCCGCCGCAGGCGGACCGCTCCGATGATCGTCAGCATGGCGTCGGCGAGGACGATGGCGAACACCGCGGCGCCGTAGTTGGTCGGGGCGGTGGCGTGGTGCGGGCGCCAGAGGCCGAGGTTGTTGCTCGTCCGCAGGTAGAAGTAGGCAAATGCGAGGCTGGCGAAGGTGAAGGCGCCGATCCCGACGAGGAAGCGGCCACCGGTGAAGACCGCCCCCTCAGCGGCCCTCAGCTCGTAGGCGAGCTCTTCCTGGGTCTCCATGAGGCGCACCGGACCGAGCGCCCGTGTGTCGGCGGCCGGAATCTCGTCAGCCACGGAAAGACCCTCCCGGCTCGTCGAGCCCCAGTTGAACCTCGGCGGCGAACGACTGCGCCGCAGCTGCAGCGCCGATCGGGACTCCGAGATCCGCCACGGGCGGCGGGTCAGGCTCGCCGTAGCGGTAGGGGTCCGAGAGGATCACCGGGATGCGCTCGAAGTTCCAGTACGGGACCGGCGTCGGCGTCTGCCACTCGAGGCCCCGCGAGCCCCACGGGTTGGCCGGCGCCGGCACCGGGTTGATCCAGGTCGACCAGACGAAGTTCCAGACGAAGATGAGGAACGACGAGCCGAGGATGTAGGCGCTGACCGACGAGAAGTCGTTCAGCCCCTGCAGGTTGTGGGCGTACTCGAAGACCCGGCGGGGCTGGCCGAGCAGGCCGACGATGAGAAGCGGGAAGAACGTGAAGTTGAAGAAGATGAACATGATCCAGAAGTGGAGCTTGGCCAGGGTCTTGTTGAGCATCTTCCCGGTCATCTTCGGCCACCAGTAGTAGATGCCGCCGAAGAAGGCGAAGACGAGCCCGCCCATGATCGTGTAGTGGAAGTGCGCCAGCACGAAGAAGCTGCCGTGGACGGTGACGTCGACGGGGACGTCGGAGAGGTAGACGCCGGTGATCCCGCCGATGAGGAAGTTGAAGTAGAGCGCCAGGGCGAAGAGCATCGGCACCTCGAACCGGATCTTCGAGCGCCACAGCGTCCCCATGCCGACGAGGTAGATGAACCCGGTCGGGATCGAGATCAGCTCCGTCGTGAGCATGAACAGCGGCCGCATGTCGGGGTTGATGCCGCTGTCGAACAGGTGGTGCTGCCACACGAAGAAGCTGAGCAGCGCCACGCCGATCATGCCGGCGGCACCGACGCGGTAGGCAAAGAGCGGCTTGCGCGTGAACACGGGCAGCATCTCGCCGACGATGCCGAATCCCGGGAGGGCCATGATGTAGACCTCGGGGTGGCCGAAGAACCAGAAGAGGTCCTCCCAGAGAAAGCTGCTCCCCCCGTGCTCGTTGACATAGAAGGCCGTCAGCGCGGTCCGGTCGAGGATCCCGAACAGCCCCGCCATGACGAGCACAGGCGTGGCGAACATCAACAGCGACGTGGTCGAGAGCAACGACCAGGTGAGGATCGGTATCCGGCTCCAGGTCATGCCCGGCGCCCGGTAGTGGATCACCGTGGCGGCGATGTTGAACCCGGCGGTGATCATCCCGAGGCCGATCACGGCGAACCCGCAGAGGTAGGAGTCCATGCCGCCGGAGGCCTGGGTCTGCAGGGGCGCGTAGCCCGTCCACCCGGTCGGGAAGCCGCCGAAGGGCATCGCCGTCAGGATGATCATGTAGCCGCCGATGAAGGTCCAGAACGAGAAGGCCTCGATGCGCGGGAACGCCATCCGCCGCGATCCGATCATCAGCGGCGTGAGCCAGTTGCCGAGCGGGCCGATGACGATCGAGGTCGCCATCATCATCATCACGGTTCCGTGCTCGCTCACGAGCTCGATGTAGCGGTCCGGGCCGATGATGTGGTGCACCGGGTTGAGAAGCTCGGTGCGGATCCCCATCGCCAGCAGCCCGCCGGTGAAGAGGAACAGAAGGACGCCGATCACGTACTGGAGCCCGACGACCTTGTGGTCGAGGGTGTACTTGAAGTAGCGGCTCCAGTGCGAGCTCGGCAGCTCGCCGACCGGCTCGCGGCCGATCATCTTGGCGAGCGGGTAGTTCCACCCGCCGATGCCGGCCATCCAGCCGAGGTAGCCGAAGCCGAGCGACAGGCAGATCGCCACGTTGTTCTGGCCGTTGTTGTCGACGTTGATGTCGTGACCGGCGATCAGGACACCGATGTAGTGCCCGATGACGAAGCCGGCCACGGCGCCGACGAGAGCGGTGCCGACATGGAAGTCGAGCCAGGGCGAGCGGTTCCGGGCGCGGGCCACGCCTTCCGGCGGCAGCTCGCCGGGCGTGCCGAGGTCATGGGTCGCCGTCGTGCGGATCGCCATCGTTCAGGCCTCTCCCCTCTTGGTGCCGCTCGGCTCGGGACCGGTCACGCCGTCTCGTGGGCAGACTGCTTGGCCGCGCCCCCGTAGGTGGCGACGTTGCCGAAAGGATCACAGTTGGTCACCTGGCCGGTGGCGCACGCCGGGTAGAAGCCCCCGCCGGCCCCGTTGGCACTCGGCGTGTAGGTCCAGGCGAACGGCGGCAGCAGCTTGGTCACCGGTGCGAGCCGATTCTCCGAAGCGGTGGCCCAGCTGAGGAATTTCGCCTTGGGCACGATGGAGCCGTAGTCGAACATCGCCCCGTGCCAGATCCCGCACAGCTCGTCGCAGCGGACGACGAAGTGCCCGAGCTGCTGGGTCGTCGTGTAGGCGACGTTGTCGTAGTCGGGGTTGGCGTCGGCCTTGACGCCGAGCTGGTAGGCCCAGAAGTCGTGGATGACGTCGAGAGAGGTGACGTGGAAGGCGATCGCGGTGTGGTCAGGCAGGATGAGCTGGGTCGTCTCGAACCCGCCGAAGGACGGGTAGCGGTAGGTGAAGAGCCACTGCTGGGCGATCACCTGCACGACGAGCGGGTTCTTGGTGTGCGGCGTCCAGACCGGGTTCGGGCCCTCCCCGCCGCCGGCGCCTGCGGGGACGATGAGCTCGATGGTCCCGAAGACGAAGAGGCCCATCACCGCCAGGGTCGTGATGGTGATCCAGCTCGTCTGGACGAGCAGGTTGCCGCGGCCCCAGCGGCCGACGACGGGCTCGCCGACGACCCTCGACGACCGCCAGGTGACGAGGCAGTAGCCGAAGTACGTCCACACGCCGAGCACGACGATGATGGCCATCGTCGTGACGACGTTCAGGTCCCAGGCGTCGCCCGAGGCGGCGCTCGTCATGTGGCCGGGGGGAAGGTGCGGCCCGACGAGGAGGTAGAACAGCGGCCCGGCGATCGCCGACAGCACCGCCCAGATGGCGAAGATGCGGATCAGGTGCGGTGCATGGCCACCCCGGGGCTCGTCCGCCGCCCCCGGACGCCCGTCGGACATCAGCTCACCACCTTGATGAAGCCGGCCATGTAGCCCGCCGTCGCCATGGGACCTCCGTTGCCGTACAGGTAGCTGAGCCCGCAGGGGATGAAGCACTGCCAGCGGTAGACGCCCGAGGCCGGGGTCTTGAAGCTGAAGGTGATGACGTTGTGCAGCGCCGAGGTGGGACACGGCGCCGGCTCGCTGCAGAACTTCGACGAGCTGCCGTCGACTCCGGGCAGCGGGACGTTGATGCCGAGGTCGGGCACGCTGAAGGTGTGGGCGATGCCGTTGCCGCTGTAGCCGTCGACGACCCGCACGGCCTTGCCGTTCACGTTCTCGAGGCCGCCGATGACGCCGCCCTCGCCGGGCGCCCCGCCCACGGTGGCGGCGCCGACGAGGCCGAGGTACTCGTTCCGCAGCGGGCTGCCCGAGTCGTACTCGTCAAGGGTGACGTCGACCACCGTGCTCGCCGGGATGTCCCACTCCGTGGTCCCCACCCAGTGGCCGTCCGGCTCCTGGGTGAGGTACGAGACCCAGTCGGGGTGGGCGCCGGTGCCGATGGCCCCGACCGTCTGCAGGTGCAGCTGAACGGGGGCGCCCTTGGGCTGGGAGCTGGCGAAGCTGACCGTCGGCGGCGCGCTCCCGATCCAGGCCATCGCCGTGAAGACACACAGCCCGATGGCGATCCCGAGCAGCGAGAAGAACACACCAAGTCGCGCCGTCCGACCCACGCCTCCCCCTCAGGAGTCCGTCGAGATGCCTCTGTCGCCGGCCGATCCCGCCGGATCGACCCTTACCGTTGCCAGTCGGAACCTTAGCAGGGGCGACTGGAAAACGCTACGGATATCGAGTATGCCGCCTCGGAGCCACAGCCGGCGTGGCCACCACCTGCACCGCCGTCTGGGCCTCGCCCTCGTACTCGCCTCCGACGAGGTAGGTCCCCGAGGCGGTGGCGACGACAGCGGCGTGCGAGACCGGCAGCGACAGCTCGCCGATGAGCTCGAAGAGCCTCCGGCGCGGGACATAGCTCCAGATGGAGCCGTTCGTGAGCCGCCCGGTGCCGCTCGGCGAGAGAGCGCTGTCGCCCCCTGCGACGAGCAGGCGGCCCCCCGAGACCCAGGCCTCGGGGGCGACGACGGGCTCCGGCAGGTGGGCGACCACGACCGAGCGGCCGCCACCCGGCGAGAGCAGCTGGACGTCGTCGACCGGCTCGGGCGCGCCCGAGACGACGCTCTCGCCGCCGATCACGTACAGCGAGCCGCCGAGGACCACGGCCGCCGGGTAGCGCACCGCCCGCGCCAGCGAGGCGGCGGCGGCGAAGTGCCGCCCGTCTCGGCTCTCGAGCACGCTGTCCTCATCGGCCCCTCCGGCCGTCGGCCCGTAGCCGCCGGCGAGGTAGATCGTCGTGCCGATGACGGCGGCAGCAGCGCCCGAGCGTGGCGCCGGGAGGTGCCCGGCGATCGCTGCGACGACCTTTCCGCGGCGCTCGGGCCGCACGGCGACGACGTTCGACGAGCAGCATCGCCCGTCGGCGCCGGCTCCTCCGAGAAGCAGGTCGTCGGCGCCGAGCGCGACGCCGGCCGCTTCGGCGACCGGAGACCCGACGCTGCCGGCCGACCGGGACGCCCCGCTCGCCGTGGCGAGCAGCTCGGCGCTCGAGGTCGCCGCGGCGGCGCCGGTGACGCCGCCGGCGACGAGCAGCTCGCCGCCGGCGGCGGGAAAGGCCGCCTCACGGCTGAGCGGCTCGTTCAGGTGGTCGGGCAGGAGGTAGCTGAGAAGCGTCCCCGCCGGGCCGGAGCGGACCTCCTCACCGCGCTGGGCGACGGTGACCGAGGCCGCCGGGCAGGTCGCTGCGACGACGACGGCGGCGGCGACGAGGGCGGCCGTCGCCACGGCGCGCGCTGCCTGCATGCTGCCAACCCTATTCAGGCGAGCCCTCGCTGCGCCGCGGGGTCAGGCGTCGCGGCGCACGAGCAGGATGCCACCGGCGACGAGTGCGGCGGCGGCGTAGCCGCAGAGCAGGAGGGCTCCCCAGCCCGGCGCCAGCAGCCCGGTGCGGACGGTGAGGCGGATGAGCGAGGCGCCGGCCTGGTCGGGAAGGTACTCGTGGATGTCGACGTTCCAGGGCGACGGCAGCAGCGAGACGATGATCGGCAGCACGAGCAGCAGCCCGAAGACCGCCGCCACCGCGCCGGCGGTGCGCCGGAGGAGGGTCCCGATGCCGAGCCCGAGCAGGCCGATCAGGGTCAGGTAGGCAGCCCCTCCGAGCACGACGCGGAGGACCCCGGGCGCCCCCAGGGTCGTCCGCAACGACGGGAGCCCGAGGATCGGCTCGCCGGCGAAGAAAGCGCCGAAGCAGCCGGCGAGGCCGACCGCGAGCGAGACGGCCGCCAGCACGAGCGCCTTCGAGGTGAGCAGCCGGACCCGGCGCGGCACGGCGGCGAGGCTCGCCCGGATGGTGCCGGTGGCGTACTCGCTCGTCATGAGGACCACCCCGATCACCCCGATGGCGAATTGCGCGAGCTCGACACCGCTCACGGTCGTGAACGCCGAGTCGAACGACGCGAGCTGGGAGAGGCTGAGCCGTCCCCGGTCGAACTGGTAGCGGTAGATGCTGCAGATGAGCGCCCCGAGGCCGACCGTGGCGGCGAAGGTGACGAGGAGGGTGATCCAGCTCGAGCGCACCGTCCTCAGCTTCAGCCACTCGGAGCGGACCTCGTCGAAGAAGGGGTGGCCCTGTTGGGCGACCCCGGCTGGCGCTCTTAGACGAGAGGGCGCAGGGGCGCCCCCCTTTTCGGGAGCGCTCACGGCCCCGGGGCGGCGGCGCCGCCCTCGGTGGGGGCGACCCTGCCGGGTTTGGCAGGCGCGTCGGCGGTGGGTGCGGCAAGCGCGGCGGCCGGTGGGGCGGGCACGGCGATGGCCGGTGGGCGGCCGGCCGACGAGCGGAACTCGACGCTCTCGCCGGTGAGGGCGAGGTAGGCCTCCTCGAGCGAGGGGCGGCTGGTGACGAGCTCGTTCAGCGCCACCGAGTGGCGGAGCGCCATCTCGCCGACGGCCCCGGCCCCCATCCCCCCCACGACGAGGCGGTCGGGGGCGATCGACTCGACCGAGGCGCCGGCAGAGACGAGAGCGGCGGCCAGCCGGCCGGCGGCCGGCGAGCCGACGACGACGCTCGCCGGCGTGGCCGCGGCGACGAAGTCCTCGACCGAGGCATCGGCGAGGAGCCGTCCGCGCCCGATGACGAGGAGGTGGTCGGCGGTGAGCGCCATCTCGGACATGAGGTGGCTCGAGACAAAGATCGTCCGCCCCTCTGCGGCGAGCGAGCGGAGCAGGCCACGCACCCAGTGGATCCCCTCGGGGTCGAGACCGTTGACCGGCACGTCGAAGAGCAGCACCGAAGGGTCGCCGAGCAGGGCACCGGCGATCCCGAGGCGCTGGCGCATCCCGAGCGACAGCGCCCCGCAACGGCGCCCGGCCACCTCGTCGAGACCGACGAGGGCAAGCACCTGATCGACGCGGCGCGGCCCGATCCCGTTGCTCGCCGCGAGACAGGTCAACTGATCGCGGGCCCGCCGGCCGGGATGGACTGCTCCGGCGTCGAGAAGCGCGCCGACCTCGAACAGGGGACGGTCGATGTCGGCGTAGCGGCGGCCGTTCACCGTCACCGAGCCGGAGCTCGGCACATCGAGACCGAGGACGAGGCGCATCGTCGTCGACTTGCCGGCCCCGTTCGGCCCGAGGAAGCCGGTCACGCGGCCCGGCTGCACGGTGAAGCTGAGCTCGTCGACCGCAAAGCTGCGCCCGAAGCGCTTCGTCAGCCCCTTCGCCTCGATCACGGTTACTCCGGCCCCGACACGGCGACGATCACCGTAGCCTCCCGCGACCGGGCAGCCGCCGCGCCGCCGGGAGCGGCGTCCGGCGGCCCGGGGCGCCGCCCTACGCTGTTGGTCGGCACCGTTTCGCCGCTGCCGACCGCGGACCACCGACCGCGGCCACCGGCTGCAGCCCCGGCTGCGGCCCGACGACTCGCTGAGGAGAGGCGATGGACGACCACGAGGTGCTCGCCGAGATCCGCCGCCTGACCGACGAGGAGCACCACATCGAGCGCTCCCATCCCGGCGAAGGGCTCTCGCCCGACGAGCTCGAGCATGTGCGCGCCATCGAGGTGACCCTCGACCAGTGCTGGGACCTGTTGAACCAGCGCCGGGCACGGCGCAGCGCCGGGCTCGACCCCGATGCGGCCGGGGTGCGGCCGGCCTCGGTCGTCGAGAATTACCGCCAGTAGCGTCGGGCACACCAGCGCCGGGCAGCTGCGATGATGGCGGCATGACGAGGATCGCCGCCGCCTCCGACCATGCCGGCTACAGCCTCAAGGCCGCCCTCGTCGCCTGGATGCGGGCGCGCGGCTACGAGGTGCAGGACCTCGGCACCTTTGCTCCCGAGCCGCCCGTCGACTACCCGCCGATCTGCGCCGGGGCGGCGCGTGCGGTGGTCGCCGGCGACGCCGACTTCGGGCTCGTCGTCGGCGGCAGCGGGCAGGGAGAGGCGATCTCGGCGAACAAGGTGCACGGGGCGCGCGCCGCCCTCTGCCACGACGAGTACACCGCTCGTTACGCCCGCCTGCACAACAACGCCAACGTCCTCTCGCTCGGCGCCCGCCTCGTCGCCCCCGAGCTCGCCGAGGCGATCCTCGAGGTCTTCCTCGAGACCGACTTCGAGGGCGGCCGTCACCTGCCTCGGCTCCAGGAGATCGCCGCCATCGAGACCGAGGAGTGCGCCAAGCGGTCGTGACCCCGCCCGGCGGGGCGGGAGGAGCTACTTTCCGCCGGCTCCCGCCTCGCGCCCCTCGAGCCTGTCGGGGTCGAGCTGACGGAGGAACAGTCGGCAGCGCTCGGCCTCGTCGGCCTCGCCGAGGCGCCCGGCTGCCTCGGCAAGGGCCCGCAGCGACCTCAGGAAGCCTTCGTTCGGCTCCTGCCGCCAGCGGACGTAGCCGCTTCCCTTCCAGCCGGCTGCACGCAGGGCGTCGAGGCCGCGGTGGTAGCCGACGCGGGCGTAGGCGTAGGCGTCGACGGGTTCGGTGGCGAGCTCCGCAAGGGCCGCCCAAGCCGCGAGGTAGCTCGGGTGAGCGCCGGCGACCGCCGCCACGGCGCTTTTCGCCGCGGCGTCTCGGGCGCCCCCCGCCGTCGCCGCCTCGAGCTCCCGGCGCCAGCCGGCGGGCACCTCCGGCAGGACCGTCTCAGAAGGGGCGGAGCCGAGACGCAGCTCGTGCCCGCTCATGCCCGCAGGCGCGGCGCCGGCATCAGCTGACGAAACGCCGCCGGCGGCGGCGGTCGGCGGCGGCGAAGAGCTTCCCGGCGCGGGTCTTGGCGGCCTCGGCGCGGCCTCGCGCCAGGCCGGCGAGCAGGCCGTAGGTGTAGCCGTTCTCACCGGGACGCACGCCGGCACGTGCCCCCTCCTCGCGTAGCAGCGCCGCCAGCACGATGGCGTCGTGCTGCTCGCCGAGCGCCTGCTGGACCGACTTGTAACGGCCGGCGAGGTCAAAGGCCTCGGCGCCGTAGAGCGGGACGACCGTCTCGAGGCTGTAGCGGGCGCGCTTGGCGGCCTTGCGCGCCGCGTGAAGGGACTCGTCGCCGCGCTGGCCAGCTCGCTGCGAGGCGTCGCGCATCCGCCTGCGCACCCGCCGCATGTCGCCGCGCACGGCAGCGTTCACGAGGCGACGCGCCTCGCTGGCCCGGAGCGGGCGGACCGGGGGCGCCGTCACCAAGCTCGCCAGCGAGCCGAGCAGCGCGGCGTAGCGGTCGCTCCGCATCGCCTCGGCGAGCGCCGCGCCGGCGCGCGCCTCCGCCGCGGCGAGCCGACCCGACAGCGTCGAGCGGACCGGCCCGAGCACCTGCTCGGGCGCCAGCGCGGCGAGTCCGCCCTCGAGCGCAGCCCGCAGCACCTCGGCGTCGCGGACCTCTCCGAGCAACCCCGCCAGCCATCTCACCTCGCCGCCGAGCTGCCCAAGCGGCGCCTTCTCGAGCAGCGCGTCTCCGAACAGCGCGTCGAAGCTGCGCAGGCAGGCGCTCAGCCGGCGGCAGGCGACGCGCATCTCGTGCACCGCCTCGTGCTCGCCCCGGCGCACGTCGACGTCGCGCCGAGCCAGCTCCTCGGCCTGCTGGCGCAACCGGGC
>DAHUZG010000072.1 GCA_027306715.1 Acidimicrobiaceae bacterium | reverse complement strand
CGGCGCCGCGCCTCGCCCGGTCCCGGCCGAGACGGCTGGCCACCGGGGCCGCCGGCCTGGCCGCGGTGGCGCTCGCGGTGTCGTTCGCCGGCGGTGCCGCCAGCTCGGCCTCCGCTCGCCGGCCCGCGGCTCGCCAGCCCTCGGTTCGCGGGCACCGCCCGGCTCCCTTGCTCGAGATCGTGCCCGTGACCGGGTACGGAGAGGTGCTGGCGAGCTCGTCGGGCCACAGCCTTTATGCCCTCAGCTCCGAAGCCCGCGGCAAGCTCCACTGCGCCGGCGGGTGCCTCAAGATCTGGCCGCCCGTCGAGGTGCGGTCGACGGTGAAGACCGTCGTCGTCCCGGCGGGCGAGAAGGGCAAGGTCGGCTTCGTCAAGCGAAGCTCCACGATGAAGCAGCTGACGATCAACGGCTATCCCGTCTACCTCTTCAGCGGGGACAGCAAGCCGCGCCAGTCCAACGGCGAGGGGATCGTCGCCCTCGGCGGGACCTGGGAGCTGGTGCGACCCTCGGCCACGGCCCCCGGCGCCACGCTCGTCGCCAAGAAGGCCCCGGCCAAGAAGGCCCCGGCCAAGAAGGCCAAGAAGACCACGACGACGACGAGCGCCTCGTCCGGCGGCTACGGCTACTGACCGAACCACGGTGACGCAGGCCCAGGCGGGCCCGGGCCGGCGCCGGCCCGGGCCCGCCTGGGCCACCCTGGCGCTCTTTGTGCTCGGGCTGGCCTCTGCCGGGAGAGGCGCCCTCGTGCTGCTGCGGGCCGGCCAGCTGTGGCGGGCGCTCGCCGGGGCCCAGGCGGAGCTCGCCGGCCCGATCGTGATCGGGTTCGTCCTGCTCGTCGTCGGCTGCGAACGGATCTGGCCGGCCGTGCCCCGCCCGCTGGCGGCGCGGGGACACCTGCACGACGCCTGCTATCTGGTCGTCTTCGCGCTGGCGGTCACGCCGTTCGTGACCCTGATCGGCGTGGGCATCGCCTCGACGCTCGCGAGCTACGCTCCCGCGCTCGATCTCGGCGTGCGCGCCGGGGTGCCCGGCTGGCTCGGCGTCGGCCTCGCTCTTGTCGCCATGGACGGCTTCAACTGGCTGGCGCACCTCGCCGATCACCGCGTCGAGGCGCTGTGGCGGGTGCACGCGCTCCACCACAGCCAGGAGCAGCTGAGCGTGCTCACGACGTTCCGGAACCACCCGCTCGGCCATGTCGTCAGCTCGTTCGCGGCGAGCCTGCCGGTCGTCGCCCTGCTCGGCGACCGCCCGGTCACGCCGGTCCTCATCACCGGCTACCTGGTGCTCGGCGCCCTGCCTCACGCCAACCTGGCGTGGAGCTTCGGTCCTGTCGGAAAGCTCGTCGTGAGCCCCGCCTACCACCGCCTCCATCACCGCCTCGACGGCTCCACCGAGGTCAACCTCGCCATCGTGCTGCCGCTGTGGGACGTGCTGGCGGGGCGGGCGCTGTTCCTGTCCCCTTCGCCTGGTGCCTGTGCCACCGGCCTCGGCGGCCGCCCGCTCGCCGTCGAGCAGGACGGCGAGCGCTACCGCCCGGCGAGGCTGCTCGTCACCCAGCTGGTCGAGCCGTTCGGATCCCTCCGGCCCCGCCGGATGGATCGGGCGGCTCAGCCCGTCGAGGGGGCGGAGAGGGCGGCCGAGGCCAGCTCCTGCTCGATCGCCGTGGCGCTGGCTCGAAGCGCAGGGAGGTACTGGGTGGCGAGCGCCTCGGGCCCGGCGCGAAGCGACACCGTGGCGATGTTGAGCGCTGCGATCACCGACCCGGAGGCGTCCCGCAGCGGCATCGCGAGGGCGACGAGCCCCTCTTCGAGCTCGTGGTCGACGAGGGCGAAGCCGTCCTTCTTGACGACGAGCAGCGCCTCCCGTAGCTCGGCGGGGTCGGTGATCGTCGTCGACGTCTTGGCCTCGAGCCTCACGCGCCCGAGGTAGGCGTCGATCTCCTCGTCGCTGCCGGCGGCGAGCAGGACACGCCCGAGGGCCGTGCAGTAGGCGGGGTCGCGTCCACCGATCGGGACGTTGATCGTCATGATCCGCTGCGGCTCGACGTGAGCGAGGTAGACGATCTCGTCGCCGTCGAGCACGGCGACCGAGGCGGACTCCTCGACCTGGCGGACGAGCTCGTCCATGAACGGCCGCGCCACCTGGGCGAGCGAGAGCCCCGACAGGTACGACCAGCCGAGCTCGAGGACGCGCGGGCGGAGGGAGAACTCGCGGCCCTCGCTGCGGACGTAGCCGATCTCGACGAGAGTGAGCAGGAAGCGCCGGGCCGCTGCCCGGGTGAGGCCGGTGGCCTGGGCGACGTCGGAGAGGGTGAGGTGGGTGCGGCCCGGGCCGAAGGCGCGGATCACCGCCAACCCGCGCTCGAGGGACTGGACGAACTCCCCCCGGCCCGAGCGCCCAGGTGACGCCTTCGCGGCACTGACCAACCGGCTACGCCTCCTTCGTCCGCGCCAGCAGGCGCCGGCCACCGCCTCACGTCTCCGGGCCGGCGGTGCGGCTTCCCGCCGGGACCGCCTGCGGCGGGAACCTGCACCACGAGCGTACCGCCGCCGGCCGGCGAGGTGGGGCGTGGGCGCCGGTGGTGCCCGGGCGCGAGACTGGCGCCGTGTCCGTCCGCTCCGAGAGCCTTCCGCGCCGGAGCTGCCTGGCCGTCCCGGGGTCGAGCGAGCGCTTTCTCGCCAAGGCGGCAGGCTTGCCGTGCGACGAGGTGATCCTCGACCTCGAGGACGCCGTCGCCGAGTCCGGCAAGGCGCCGTCTCGCCGGCTGGTCGCCGACGCCGTGCGCCGGCTCGACTGGGGCGAGCGCGTCGTCTGCGTGCGGGTCAACAGCTGGTCGAGCCCGCACACCTACAAGGACGTGATCGAGGTCGTCTCGGCGGCGGGCCCGCGCCTTGACGAGGTGATGCTGCCCAAGGCCGGCTCGGCGGCCGAGGTGGTGGCACTCGACCTGCTGCTGTCCCAGGTCGAGCGTGACGCCGGGCTGGCGGTCGGGGGGATCGGGATCGAGGTGCAGATCGAGTCGGCCGCCGGCCTCGGCGCGGTGCGCGAGATCTGTGCGGCCTCGCGGCGGCTCGAGGCGGTCGTGCTCGGACCGGTCGACCTCGCCGCCTCGCTCGGGATCCCGCTTCTCACCGGCGGGGCGGACCTGCCCGGCTACCCGGGCGACCACTACCACCATGTGCTCTTCGAGCTGCTCGTGGCGGGGCGGACCAACGGCCTGCAGGTGATCGACGGGCCATACCTCTCGCTCGGCGACGCCGACGGCCTGCGCCAGATCGCGCTGCGCCGCGCCGCCCTCGGCCTCGACGGCAAGTGGGCGATCCACCCCGACCAGCTGGCGGTGATCAACGAGGTCTTCACGCCCTCGGGAGAGCAGCTCGAACGCGCACGGGCGGTGCTGAGCGCGCTCGACTAGGCGGCCGCCTCCGACGGGCGCGGGGCGATCCGCGCCGGCGGCGAGATGCTCGACGAGGCGAGCCGGAAGCTCGCCCGGCGCCTGCTGGCGCGGGCCGGCGGCGCCCCGTGACCTGACGGCGCGCCGGCCCGGGCGCACCGGCGCGGGCGTACCGGCGCGGGCGCGCCGGCCGCTCAGCGTGCGGGGCGCTCCCTCACGATGCGCCGGGTCAGCACGACCGAGGTGCCGATCGAGCTGCGGCGCACCGTGACGTCGTCCATCAGGCACTGCATGATCCTAAAGCCCCGCCCGCGGTCCTCCCGGGCGCTGCGGGAGGTGTCACGCGACCACGCTCCACCGTCGCTGACCGCCGCCGAGACGGCGCCGCCGGCGACGAGCACCTCGACCCCGACGAACCCGGTGCCGCCAGGGCGGCCGCCGTGCTGGACGGCGTTGGCGGAGGCCTCGCCGACAGCCAGCAGGACGTCGTCGCC
>DAHUZG010000070.1 GCA_027306715.1 Acidimicrobiaceae bacterium | reverse complement strand
GGCGACGAGCGGATCGAGCGAGTGCCGCTGGTAGGCGCGAAGGAAGCTCCACACCTCGGCGACGTGGATGAAGCGGAGCAGCTCCGGGTCGTTCGCCGAGTACGGCCGGCCGTCGGGGGCGACGCCGTGGACGTGGTCGTGGATCGTCCGCACCTCGCCGATCAGGCGATCGACGAACGGCATCGCTCCAAAGACCGTGCCGGAGACGAAGCGGCCCGTGCGGTAGAGCCGCCCCCGGTAGTCCTCGTGGATGTTCGAGTGCTGGTCGACGCCGGCCATCGCCAGCGGGTGCAGGCTCTGCAGCATCAGCGCCGAGAGCCCCCCGACGAGCATCGACGCCAGGTCGGCGTGGACCCGCCACGGCACTGAACCCGGCCCGAACAGGCCGGGGTCCCCGGGGGGCTCGGTGTACTCGGAGAAGTTCGGGGCCCTGTTTCCGAAGGCGCCGCCGACGATGCGCAGCACCGCCGAGCGCACCGGCCAGAGCGGGTCGTCCTGGCGAGCTCGCCGCGGGCCCGCCGCCTCGTGGGTCCGGCGGCGCGGGTCGCCGTCGTGTCCGTCGTCCATACCTGGTGTTCTACCGCCGAGCCCGGGACGGATGACCCGACCCGAACGACCTGGGAGGGACGAGCCGGGCGCTGCCGGGCGGCCCTGCGAGCACGAGCCCGACGGCGAGTCAGTCCTCGAGGCGGAGCGCCGAGACGAAGGCCTCCTGTGGCACCTCGACGCGGCCGATGTTCTTCATCCGCTTCTTGCCTTCCTTCTGCTTCTCCAAGAGCTTGCGCTTTCGGGTGATGTCGCCGCCGTAGCACTTGGCGAGGACGTCCTTGCGCTTGGCCTTGACCGTCTCGCGGGCGATGATCCTGCCGCCGATCGCTGCCTGGATCGGCACGTCGAACAGCTGGCGGGGGATCAGCTGGCGCAGCTTCTCGGCCATCTTGCGCCCGTACTCGTCTGCCTTGGAGCGATGGACCACCGCCGAGAAGGCGTCGACGGCCTGCCCGTTCAAGAGGATGTCGACCTTGACCAGATTCGCCGGCTCGAGACCCGCCGGCTCGTAGTCGAGGCTGGCGTACCCCTTGGTGCGGCTCTTCAACTGGTCGAAGAAGTCGACGACGATCTCCGCCAGCGGTACGAGATAGACGAGCTCGACCCGCTCGGCCGAGAGATAGCTGTGCTTGTCGAGCCGCCCCCGCCGGGTCTGGGCGAGGTCCATCACCGTGCCCGTGTACTCCGAGGGGGTGATGATCGTCACCTTGAGGATCGGCTCTTCGATCGAGGCCAGGTTCTGCGCCGGCGGCATCTCCGACGGGTTGTCGACGACCTCGGTCTCGCCGTTGGTGAGGTGCGCCACGTAGGCGACCGACGGGGCGGTGGCGATGAGCGAGAGGTCGAACTCACGCTCGAGGCGCTCGCGGACGATGTCCATGTGCAGCAGCCCGAGAAATCCGCACCGGAACCCGAACCCGAGCGCGGCGGAGGTCTCCGGCTGGTAGGTGATGCTGGCGTCGTTCAGCTGCAGCTTCTCGAGGGCGTCGCGAAGCTCGGGGAACTCGTCGCCCTCGACCGGGTAGAGCCCGCAGAAGACCATCGGCTTCGGGTGGCGGTAGCCGGGCAGCGGCTCCGCGGCCGGCCGGGTGGCGTCGGTCACCGTCTCGCCGACGCGGGCTTCTCCGACATTGCGGATGCCGGCGACGAGGTAGCCGACCTCGCCCGGACCGAGCTCGTCGACCGGCACCGGCACCGGGGTGCGGACGCCGATCTCCTCGACCTCGTGAGTGGAGCCGGCTTGGAAGAAGCGAGCCTTCGAGCCCGAGCGGATCACCCCGTCGACGACCCGCAGGGCGGAGACGACTCCCCGGTACTGGTCGTAGTACGAGTCGAAGATGAGCGCCCGCAAAGCGGCGGCGCGATCGCCGCCCGGTGCGGGGATGCGGGCGACGACCTCGTCGAGGAGGTGGGCCACGCCCTCGCCGGTCTTGGCGGAGATGCGCAGCACCTCGCCGGCGGGGATGCCGAGCACCTGCTCGATCTCGCCGGCGTAGCGGTCCGGGTCGGCGGCGGGAAGGTCGATCTTGTTGAGCGCGGCGACGATCTCGAGGTCGCTCTCGAGCGCCAGGTAGCAGTTGGCCAGCGTCTGGGCCTCGATGCCCTGGCTGGCGTCGACGAGCAGCACGACTCCCTCGCACGCCGCCAGGCTGCGGGAGACCTCGTACCCGAAGTCGACGTGGCCGGGGGTGTCGATGAGGTGCAGCACGTGGTCGCGCCAGCGGACCCGGACGTTCTGGGCCTTGATCGTGATGCCGCGCTCGCGCTCGATGTCCATCGAGTCGAGGTACTGGGCGCGCATGTCGCGGGGGTCGACGGCGGCGGTGAGCTCGAGGATGCGGTCAGACAGCGTCGACTTGCCGTGGTCGACATGGCTGATGATGGAGAAGTTCCTGATGCGCGCCGGGTCGACCACCTGACCATCGTGCCATCCGAAGGGCGCCGAGCCGGTCAGGCCAGGGGATCCTCTGGTCGCTGCTATCCTCTCAGGTCCGGGTCAGCGGCTTGACAGGCCGCCGCCACGGACCCCGGCTCCGCCCGACGGGCGCAGGCGACGCGACACGATCGGCGTCACAGAAGATCGGCGTCGCGAATTTCGGCCCCAACGAGATCGGCCCCGACGAGATCAGGCCAGAGGACCCAGACAGCGAACATGGCGAACATCAAGTCCCAGATCAAGCGCATCGCCCAGAACGAGCGCCGCCACCAGCGGAACAAGGCCGTCCGCTCGGAGCTTCGGACCCGTACGAAGAACGCCGTGCGGGCGGTCGAGACCGGCGCCGAGGAGAGTGCCGAGCTGATCCGTGCTGCGGCGAAGCGCATCGACAAGGCCGCCGCCAAGGGCGTCATCCACCCGAACCAGGCAGCTCGTCGGAAGTCTCGGCTGATGCGCCGTTCGAGCACCGACGGGCCTGGCGAGGGCTGAGCCCCTCCGCCCGGGAGGCACCCGCCCGGCAGGGCTTTCCGCCCCGCCCGACTGGCGCCCCCTGCTCCTCTGGCCTGCCCCGGCCGGCCGGCTTTGCGGTCGCCGCTCTCAGGCGGGCGCGGTCCGGTGACCGCCGACCGCGCTGAAAACACCGAGCACCGTCGAGGTGGTGAGCGGGAGCTTGCGCGGCCCGGTGCCGCCGAGCAGCGCGGCGAGCATCGAGGCGTCGCCCGCCTCCATCCCGAGCGCCCACACACCCACCCCCTGGAGGTGAAGGTCGCTCGCGAGCGCCGTCTTCAACGCGATCGAGGCCGGATCGTCGAAGTACGTCTCGTGCCACACCCCCTTCAGCCTGAAGCCGTACCAGGGAGTGTCCGAATTGGGGTCCCACTGCGCCCTGTGCCCGGCGGCGACGATCGTCTGCCAGGTGACAGCCTCGGGGAGCTTGATCTTGGTCGGCGCACCGGGCGTGCCGCTGCGCGTCGTGAAGTCGTAGCCGTAGAAGGGCACCCCGAGCAGCAGCTTGCGCGGGGGCACCGCCTTGACGTAGGCGAGCATCGACTGGACGTCGGAGAGGCCGAGATCGGGGTTGGTCAGCGGCGCGTTCGGAGAGGCATAGCCGGTCTGGTACATGTCGTAGGCCATGACGAAGATGGAGTCGACGAGCGGCGCCAGGGCGGCGACGTCGAAGAAGCTCTGCGGGTCGCCCGCCGAGCCGGGATAGGTGTCGACGACGATCGCCGCCCCCGGGTCGTTGGCGCGAAGGTGCGAAGCAAAGGCGCGCATGAACGCCACGAAGCCGGGCCGCTCCGCCGGGCCGCTCCCCTCGACGTCGACGTCGACCCCGTCGAGCTCGTCGTCGGCGAGGAGCGGCTGGATCTGGGCGGCGAGCCGGGTTCCGGCGGCGACCGGGTGGCTCGTGATCCCGGCGATCACAGCCGGGGTGCCGCTGTAGACGGTGAGAAGCACCTGGTCCTTGGCGGCATGTGCACGGGTCACGAGGTCAGAGAAGGCCGCCCCGCGGAAGGTCTGCCAGCCGGGGCTCGCCGTGCGCTCGTCGAGGGCGCCGTTGGCGAGCAGGTCGATCCCGTCGTAAGCGATCACGCTCACGTCCCGGTAATCGGCAGCGCTCAGCTGCGAGAGGCTGTACCAGGGGGCGAAGCCGAACACCACGTGGGCGGGTAGGGGTGCTACGAAGGCGGAGGGCGACCAGACCGGCGCCGGATCGCCGGGTGAGGCCGGGTACCCGAGCGCCACCTTGCCGGTGGCGGCTGCGACGACCCGCGCCTGCTCGGCGAGGGCGCGTCGAGCGGCGCGCTCGGCCGGCGTCGGCCCCGAGCCGAGCGGCGAGTGACGACCCCCGAGCCCGACGGCGAGACCGGCTGCAGCCGCCACGAGCACGGCGGCCGCGACGGCGAGAAGGGCGCGGCGCCGGTTCGTCATGGCTGGCTCAGCCTACGCCTGGGGCTACGCTGCCGACCGTCAGCGGTACTGCCGTCAGCGGTACTGCCACAGTGCGCCGCGGCAAGCGTGCGCAGCACGGCAGAGGAGGCTGATGACGTCGAGCGGAGCGCAGGCCGAGGTGCCCGTCG
>DAHUZG010000067.1 GCA_027306715.1 Acidimicrobiaceae bacterium | reverse complement strand
CCGCCGCCGTCGATGCCCGCTGAGGAGAGCTCGATGATCTTCGAGCTGATCACCAGCGTGCCGCCGCTGCCGCCGTTGTCGGCGAAGTCGACGGCACCGCCGTCGAGCTGCGCCGAGTCGTCGGCGAGCTCGGTCCCGGGGCCGAGGGTGAGGTTGCCGCCCGAGGAGCCGTCACCGCTGTCGATCGCCCCGCCGTCGCCGCCCGTCACGTCGCTCACGAGCTGAGTATCGGTGACCCTGAGCGAGCCGGCGTTCGAGATGCCGCCCCCGCCTGCGGTCACGGTGTTGTCGCCGTGGACGATCGAGAGGCCGGTCACGACGACGTTGGCGCTGCTGCCCACGGTCAGCACCGGGCCGTCGCACGACGCCGTCGAGCATCCCGGGGCATTGCCCGAGTTGCCGTCGAGGGTGGGGTCCACCACGCCCGGCAGCGGCTCGATGGTCACCGGCGAGGAGGCGTCGCCGGCACCGGGCGGCACCGTGAAGTTGCCGACGTAGTCGGCCGCCCCGGGGAGGTCGCTCGAGCTCGGAGGGGTGACGAGCTGGACGACGGTCGTGCCCGCCCCCGGGTCGGCTGCGAGGCCGAGCGCGTCGTCGAGGCTGCAGTCGGCGCCGAGCTCGCCGGGCACGTAGGGGCAGGTCGCCACCGGCGAGGCGGCGGTCCCGGCGGAGAAGGCGAGGATCACCGCTTCCTGGATGGCACCGGCATCGCAGCTCCCGGAGCCGGAGGAGGAGCCCCGCTCGTCGGTCGTCGGGCAAAGGGTGAAGGTACGCGAGCCCGCCTTGACGCTCGTCGGGTCGGCGATCAGCCCGATCGCGGGGCTGCCGCCCCCGAGGGCGGCGGTCGGCACGGTGCCGCCGTTGTCGACGATTGGCCCGACCGAGCCCACCGAGGACGAGACGGCGTCGGAGGAGGCAAACGGACGGACGAGGCACGAACCGTCGACCGCGGCGTTGTCGCCGAGGTCGCTCCAGCTGCTCATCGTGGCGGTGCCCTGCTCGCACCCGCCGCTGTCGCCGAACACGTCGCCGGCGACGTAGGCGGTTCCGTGACCCTTCTCTGCGCCGCTGGCGACGTCGGGACCGACGCCGGTGAGAGGGCCCTCGACGTCACTGTTGGCGGTGAAGGTCGAGGCGATCAGGGTGAGGGTGCCGTAGCCGTAGTCGCCGCTGTCGATCCCGCCGCCGTCGAAGGCGGCGTCGCCGGAGAAGGTCGAGCTCTCGACGCTCAGAGTCGCCGTCCCTCCGTCGTCACCGCTGTCGATGGCGCCGCCGTCGTCGGCGGCGGAGTCGCCGGAGAACGTGGAGTCGCTGACCGAGACCGTCGCCGTCCCGGCGCCGTTGCCGCCGTCGGCGACGTCGATGGCGCCGCCGTGGGTGGCGCTGTCACCGGTGAAGTACGACGTCGTGATCGTCGCCGGGCTGGCAGCAGCCTGGCCCTCGTAGTCGGCGATGTCGATGGCGCCGCCGTGGACGGCAGTGTCGTCGCTGAACACCGAGGACGAGACCGACAGCTTGCCGCCCGAGCCTCGCTCGCTCCAGTCGATCGCTCCGCCGTTGCCGGCGGTGTCGCCGCTGAAGGTCGAGCCGCTGACGGTGACCAAGGACTTCGACCCCGTGCCGAGGGCGGCGTCGATGGCCCCGCCGTGGTTCAGGGCGTTGTTGTCCTTCTGAAGCAGCGAGCCCTGCAGGTTCAGGCTCGACCCGTTGCCGACGGTGATCGCGCCGCAGGGGGCGTTCTGGATCGTCAGGCCGGCGACAGTGACCGATGAACCGTTGGCGATGTCGAGCAGGGCACCGAAGTTGGGGCCGGTGCACGAGGCGGGCACCGAGGAGCCGTCGAGGATCGGGCTCACTCCCGGCGCCGCTTCGAGGCTGAGCGAGGTTCCGGCTTTGCCGGCGGCGAAGCTTCCCGAGTAGTAGCTCGCCGTGACGCCCGCGGTGCCGGGGGTGGCGAGCAGCACGACGTCGCCGGCGCCGGCGTGGGCGAGGGCATCGGCGAGGGTGCAGCCGTCGATCGCCGGCGTCGCG
>DAHUZG010000063.1 GCA_027306715.1 Acidimicrobiaceae bacterium | reverse complement strand
CAGCTACTACTCGGCCCAGTACTCGCGCATCGCACGACGACGAGGACCGAACAAGGCGGCAGTCGCCGTCGCTCACTCCATGTGTTGGCGGACAGTTTCCTTGATCGCGTAGGAGTCGCTGTTCTTGATCGTCGGTTGCGCTGACGACCGAACGACCAAACGGCAAAAGGGCCCGGGTCGCTGGAAGGCCCCGGGCGCGATCAAGCCCGCCAGCGGAGCTGGCGGGCGTGATCAAGGGTGGGCCGCGAGTGGGTTCGCCAGAGCCGGCGTCAAGGCTCTGGTCGCCTGCTCGGGCGTGTGCTCGTGGGGGGCGCGGTCGGCTCCCGGCGCCTTGACGCCGACTCGTCGCGCGCCTCAGGTAGAGGGGGCGGCGCCCGTGCGCCAGAGCTCAGCGGGCCGGCCGGCGGTTCGCACCCGGACGCGTTCGACGCGACCGATGCCAGCGAGAGCGACGAGCGCGGCGTTGATGCGGCCAACGGGGAGGTTGCGCCCGAACAGGTCGCGTAGCTCGGTGCGGGTGAGGCCGCCTGGCGCGCCGGCGAGCGCGGCGGCGATCTGCTCGGCGACGGGGTCCGCGCTCGTCGAGGAGAAGGCCCACTCGAGCGAGGCGGCCGCGTAGCTCCAAAGAGAGAACCCGGCCTCGAGGTGGCGCGGCCCGATCGCCCGTGCGCCGTCGATGAGCGCGTAGAGCAGCGACAGTCGGAGCACGTGCGCCTCGGCACGGGCCCCGAGGCAGGCGAGCAGGCCCTCGGAGCTCTCGGCGAGCGCGGCGTAGATCTCGCCCCAGCGCTGCAGCGCTTCTTCCTCGAAGCCGATCTCGCCGAGATGCCGGGCGGCCTGCAGGTTGGTGCCGAGGCGGCGCTCGAGCCCGCTTCCGGCGAGCGGATCAGGGTCGCCTCCGAAGGGAAGGAGGCGGTGACGGCGACAGGCGATGAACACGAAGCGGTTCAAGAACCCGTTCGCCGCCTCGATGCTGCTCGTGTGCGCCGAGAGCTCGGCCGAGGTGATGTGGCCGATGACACCGATGTGGGCCTTGGATGCCGTGGCGGGCGCGGCCCGGGTCAAGATGGCGAGCGGCCGGCCGTCCCAGGCCGAGCGCAGCACCGGCGAGAGGGTGCTCAGGTCCCGGGAGATGGCCTTCAGCACGGAGACGAACTCCGGCTCGATGACCAAGAGGCGCGGGTCACCGGTCCCCGGGTCGGATCCGTTCGGGTCGCGCACCGCCCAGATCAGCCCCTCGCCGGTCGACAGCCCGGTGCGCAGGTGAGCGCCGAAACCCGGCACGGCAGCCTCGAGGACGCGGGCCACGTGGTCGAAGGAGGACCCCTTCCTCGCCTTGGCCGAGTCGCCGACGAGCACGACGAACTCGTTCGGGTGGTGCCGGCTCGCCTCGACACGCACGTAGGCGTCCCGGCCGATCAGCGCGCCGGAGGCGACGAGCAGCTGGGCGAGCACGGCCAGGGGGTCCGCCTCGGTGTGGGGGGCGATCAGCCGGGAGATCTCCCCGGCGAGGCTACAGAACACCGCCGGGGAGGCTGGCACGGGGAAGCCCGGCGGGGCGGCGAGCTCCTCACTCACCGTTCACCTCGACCACCGCCATCTTCGCCGCCCGCTCGTCGACGATGGCTTTGCTCTCGGCGAAGGTGGCGATCAGCGCCTGGAGGGCGAGGTTGTTGAGCGCACGCGGCAGCCCCCGGGACGCGTGATGCAGCACGGCGACCGCGTCGTCGGAGAAGAGCGGGTCGCTGCGCCCACAGAGGGAAAGATGATGCCGGAGGTACTCGCCGCTCTCGGCGCGCTCCATCCCCTCGAGCTGCACACGAAGCGACACCCGCTGGTCGAGCGCGGCCATCGTCGTCTGGGCGAGGCGGCGCCGCAGCAGCGGCTGGCCGATCAGCACGAGGGCAAGCGGGCTCTTTGAGTCGAGCTCGGCGCTCGTCAGCATCCGGACGTCCTCGAGCTGGTCGTCGGCCAACAGATGGGCCTCGTCGATGGCAACGAGCACGCGCCGGCCCCGCTCTGCCTCCGCGAGCGCGAGCGCCTCGGCGGCTTGTGGGACGAGAGCCGAGCGGTGAAACCTCGGGGTCCCGCCTAATGCGGTGACGAGCGCCGCGAGGATGCCCCGGCCGCCGATGACGGGGTTCGGGCAGTAGATCACCTGGTGACGGGAGGGCTCGAGGCCCGCGACCGTTGCCCGCAGCGCGACGGTCTTTCCCGATCCGACCTCGCCGGTGAGCGTGGCGATCCCCCGCTCCCCGATGCACCAGGTGAGTCGGGCAACCGCCTCGTTGTGGCCCGCCGAGCAGAATAGCGACGAGGGCGAAAGCTCCTTGGAGAACGGCATCCTCGTGAGGCCGAAGTAGCTGCACAGCCGGTCGACGCTCATCCCTGGTCCTCCTCGTGCTCGCCCTCGTCGTCCTCCTCGTGCTCGTCGTCGAGCTCCCCGGCGCTCGCGTCGTCGGCTTTCGCCATTGACACGTAGGCGATCCGTGCGGCCTGCTCGCCCGCGACGCGCGCCGCGACGATGCCGAGGTAGTCGATCCCCGAGCGCACCGGGGCGGGCGCCTCGTCGGGCCGGGCGGCGGGGTGGACGTGTCGGCGGATCTGGCGTGGCACCGCCTGGCCCATCGGACGGCCCTCATAGCGCACCTCGATCGCCGAGAGGTCAAAGGGGTCGAAGACGAGCTCGATCCGGGCGCCGCAGAGCGCGGGGTCGACCTCGTAGTGGTTGGAGAAGAGACTGACCGTTGCGGTGCGCCGGTGAACGGTGCGCGTCGCGGACCACAAGAACGCCTCGTGCAGCTCGGCCGGGCTCGGGCGCCGCAGGCACCGGCCCCGGAGCAGGCGCGCCTGCGGCGTCTCTTTGGTCTCGGAGTGGACCCGGCGGTGATAGACGCCCTCGAGCCAGCCCGAGAACAGCTCCGAGAGCTCGGCGAGGCTCGCCACCCCGCCCCGGGCGTCGAGCTCGATGAGGAATTGGGTTCGCACGGTCCTGAAGAAGCGCTCGATCTTGCCCCGCGAGGCCGGCTGGCGGGGCCGGCTGTGGACGAGGCCGATGCCGAGCACGGCGAGGGTGCGGTTGAACGGCGCCGAGGTGAACGCGGAGCCGTTGTCGACGAAGCACCGATCCGGCACGCCGTGCACCTCGAGGCCTCTGCGCAGTGCCGCCTCGAGGCGCACGGTGTCCTCGGCGAACCCCCACCGCCAGCCCGGCACCGCCCGGCTCCAGTCGTCGATGAAGGCGCACAGCACGCACGCACGCCCGCCGAGACGCGGGCCGTGCAAGCCATCGCCGGTCCACAGCTCGCCGAAGTCGCCCGCCTCGAAGCGGCCGAAGACCCGAGGGGCGCCAGTCGCCTCGCTGCGGGGAAGCCCGAGCCGGGCGAAGTGGCGCTGCAGGGTTCGAGGAGAGACGGTCCCGATCCCGGCCTCCTCGAGCGCCCGGGCGACCTGGGCTGCGGTGCGCCGGGGGGCCTCCTTCCTCAGCGTCACCGCCGCCTCGAGGACCGCCGCCGAGGTGCGGGTGGGCTGGTTCCGCTCGAGGGGATGGAGCGCCTCGAACCCGCCGGAGCGCCACGCCCGCAGCCAGCGTCGAAGCGTCGGAGCGGACACCGACACCCACCGCCCGTCCGGCCCGAGGTGCTCGCGCTCGGTCGTCTCGCGCACGAGCTCGCCCCGGGCGCGAACCGACAGCTCTGGGTGGCCGAGCGGCCGCACGAGGGAGTAGCGAAACAGCGCCACCTCCCGCCGTCGCTGCGATGCGTCCGTCATCGCCGGCTCACCTCCTCCCGCCTTCTCCTCTTTTGGAGGATGCGGGGCTCAGTGCCAAAGCGGGAGAGGGCGGTTCGTGTTGGAAAGCAGAAGGCCGCCGGTCGCGCCGGAGACGAAGCTCCACAGAGGGGCGGGGCCGAGTTGCCGCCGGGCTGCCGCGGCGGCGACCCCGATCGCCTCGAGAGCGTCAAGCGGGGCGAAGCCCCGTGGCGCGATCGGCGCGAGCATGGGATCCAGCCGGTGCGCGAGCGCTCCGAAGACGACCCGGATCTCCTCGGCCCGACGGGCGAAGCTGCGGAACCATCCCCGCACCGTGTCGGCGTGGACCCCGGCTCGGCGCGCCACGGCGGCACGCGAGACGCCGTCCATGAAGCGGGCGAGGAGGGCTTCGCCGATCACCTCAGCGAGATCACGCCGTCGGAGGAACGCGACGTTGCTCAACAGCACGTGGGTGACGTGGCACGACGCGCACCGGCAGCGTCGCGGACGGAGGAACACCTCTCGCCCGCGGTCCCGCAGCCTTCGTCGGCGGGCGAACCCCCACGGCCGCAGCCGGCCCCGCCCGCACGCGCTGCAGCGGTAGTGCCCGGCCCGCAGCGCTGCTTCGACTCCCATCGGATCCGCCTCTACGATCAACACAGCGAGCACCGCCTCGCAGCGTCAGGCGAGCCCCCTCTCGATTCCCGCCAAGGAAAACAAGGAGAGGGGGCTCGTGCGCGTCCAGATGCTCTTCAGGCTGTCGCTCGGAGCCCTCCTGTCGCAACTTCGCCGTGCCCGTCCGAGCAACGCGATCACAACGGGCGGCGCTTCAAGCCCGGCAGGTGGTCAAAAGGAGTGGCGCTCAACACCGGGGCTTGCCGTCCACCCGGGCGGACTCGGCCAGGTAGTAGTAGGTCTTCCCGTTCTGTCTC
>DAHUZG010000053.1 GCA_027306715.1 Acidimicrobiaceae bacterium | reverse complement strand
GCATCTCGGCCGCCCGGCCGAAGATCGCCGACTACCCCTTCACGACCCTCGAGCCGCACCTCGGCGTCGTCCGGGTCGCCGAGATCGCCTCCGGCGCCCGCAGCCCCGGCGTCGCTGCCGGCGATCTCACGCCGGTCCCGGTCGACGAGCTCGTCGTCGCCGACATCCCCGGTCTCGTCGAGGGGGCGAGCGAGGGCCGGGGGCTCGGTCACCGCTTCCTCCGCCACGTCGAGCGGGCGCGGGTGCTCGTCGTGCTCGCCGACCTCGCCTCGCTCGAGCGGACGCCCGAGCAGCAGGTGCAGACGCTTCTCGCCGAGCTCGGCCGCCACGAGGCGGAGCTGCTCGAGCGCCCCCGCCTCGTCGTCGGGTCGCGCGCCGACGCCGTGCCCGCCAGCGGTCGCCCCGAGCTCGCCGGCTATGGCGGCGAGCTCGAGATCTCCTCGGCCACCGGAGAGGGGATCGCAGAGCTCGTCGCCCGCCTGGCGGTCCTTGTCGGCATCAGCCGAGCCGTCCGGGCCGACCCGGGGGCGGCGCCGGTCCTTCACCGGCCGCTCCCCGAAGGAGTCGAGGTGATGCGCAGCGGGAGCGGCTTCGTCGTCGTCGGGCGCGACGCCGAACGCGCCGTCGCTGTCTCTGACCTCACCGACCCGGCCGCTCTCGAGCACGTCCAGCGCCGGCTGCGCCGGCTCGGCGTCGACCGGGCGCTGGCGCGGGCCGGGGCGCGCGAGGGCGACCCGGTGCGCATCGGCCGCCTCGAGTTCAGCTACGAGCCGGACCGCTAGGCCGTGCTCGTCGTCGCCAAGATCGGCACCTCCTCGGTCACACGGCCCGAGGGCGACGTCGACGTCGAGGCCGTGGAGCGCCTCTGTTCCGAGGTGGCCGCCCTTCGCGCCGGCGGCCACCAGGTCGTCGTCGTCACCTCGGGCGCGGTGACCGCCGGCGTGGCGGCGCTGGCGCCGCCGGGCGGCAGGCCCGCCGACGGCCGCACGCTGCAGGCGCTCTCGGCGATCGGGCAGCACCGCCTGATGCGCGTCTACGACGACGCCCTCTCGGCGGCGGGCCTGCTCGCCGGCCAGGTGCTGCTCGCTCCGCTCGACTTCGCCGAGCGCCGGCAGTACCTGCACGCCCGCGCCACGCTGACGCGCCTCATCGAGCTCGGCGTGGTGCCGGTCGTCAACGAGAACGACGCCGTCGCCGACGACGAGATCCGCTACGGCGACAACGACCGGCTCGCCGCCCTCGTCGCCAACCTGCTCTCGGGCGACCTGCTCGTGCTGCTCACCGACACCGCCGGGCTGTTCGACGCCGATCCCCGCCGTGACGCCACGGCGAGCCTCGTCGAGGAGGTGGTCGCGCTCGACACGAGCCTCGAGCGCGCCGCCGGCGGCCCCGGCAGCGCCGGTGGCAGCGGGGGGATGGCCTCCAAGCTCGCCGCGGCGCGAATGGCCGCCTGGTCGGGCGTGCGCACCCTGATCGCCTCGGCGAGCCGCCCGGGCGTGCTCGTCGATGCCGCCGCCGGCGTCCCCGGGCTCGGCACGCTCGTCCACGCCCGTGACCGCCGGCTCCCGGCTCGCAAGCTCTGGATCGCCTTCGCGCTGAGAGCGGCGGGCGGAGTCGTCGTCGACGCCGGGGCGCGTCACGCCGTCGTCGAGCGCGACGCCTCGCTTCTTCCCGCCGGGGTGGTGTCGGTGCGCGGCAGCTTCGCCGTCGACGACGCCATCGAGATCGCCGGACCGGACGGCACCGTCTTCGCCAAGGGGCTGGCGCGCCTGCCCGCCGGGCGAGCAGAAGAGTGGGTCGGCTGCTCGTCCGCGAAGCTCGCCCCCGACCTCGCCGTCGAGCTCGTCCATCGTGACGACCTCGTTGTCCTCGTGCCGGCGCCGCAGGTAGC
>DAHUZG010000049.1 GCA_027306715.1 Acidimicrobiaceae bacterium | reverse complement strand
TCTACGACAGCGGCGACTACCCGGCGCTGCTCGACAAGGTCCTCGTGGCGATCGACTACGAGCGCCAGCGCGAGCTGGCAGCCGCCGAGCGCGCCGCCGGGCGCCACCGTGGCGTCGGAGTCTCGATCGCCGTCGAGGGCGGAGGGATGGGCCCCTTCGAGGGCGCCGTCGTGCGCATCGACAACGACGGGCGGGTGGTCGTCGTGCTCGCCACACCGCCCCAGGGCCAGGGCCCCGAGACGACGTTCGCCCAGGTCTGCGCCGCTTCGCTCGGGCTTCCCGTGGAGTCGATCGAGGTCCGCACGGGCGACACCGAGGGGCTGCCCTTCGGCGTCGGCACCTTCGCCAGCCGCGCCGTGGTGAATGCCGCCCCGGCGATCGACGCCGCCGCGCAGGAGGTGCGCGCCAAGCTCCTCAGCGCCGCGAGCGCCCTGCTCGAGTGCGCCGCCGAGGACGTCGAGGTCCTGAACGGGCGGCTGTCTGTGCGCGGGGTCCCGAGCCGCTCGCTGAGCGTCGCGGAGGTGGCGGCCAACGCCAACGCCGGGCGCCCGGCGATCACGCTTCCCGAGGGCCTCGAGCCCGGGCTCACCTCGACCCGCTTCTACCGCCCGAGCCGCGCCGTCTACTCCTCGAGCGCCCAGGCCTGCGTCGTCGAGGTCGACCCCGAGACCGGCGTGGTCACGGTCCTCGACTGGGTCATCGCCCACGACTGCGGGCGCATCGTCAACCCGCTGCTCGTCGAGGGTCAGGTGATCGGGGGCGCCGCCCACGGCCTCTCGAACGCGCTCTACGAGGCCGCCGTCTACAGCGAGGAGGGCCAGCCGCTCACGACGAGCTACCTCGACTACCCGATCCCCTCCGCCTGGGAGATGCCGCGGCTGCGCCTGGAGCACCAGGAGACGCCGTCGCCGATCAACCCGCTCGGGGTCAAGGGAGCCGGCGAGGCGGGCACCCTCGGCGTGCCGGCGGTGATCGCCAGCGCCGTCGACGACGCGCTGCGGGCCTACGGCGTCCGGTTGACCCGGATCCCGCTCAACTGGTCGATGATCTCCGACGCCGTGGCGGCCGCCGGCGCCGACCGGGCGAGCGCGACGGGCTGAGGCGGGCTGAGCCGAGAGCTCGCCCGCGCTCTCGGCTCCGCACCGCCTATGCGTGCGGTGTCCCCGGCCATACCAACTCGGCAGTTGTCGCCGGCGTGTGGCCGCCGTCATCATCGAGAGGACGGGCAGGGGCGGTCGCCTCCGGCGGTTGTCGTGCCGGGTGCTCGCACCCGGGTGTCCCGGCACCTCCCGCTGGCCGCCGGACGAGGGAGCGCCGCGCCGGGTGAGGGACAAAGCCGCCGTTCGTGGCGGCCGGACGAGAGGGGGGACGGTGGCTGCAGTCGACGAGCAGGCACGCTCGAGCACGCGGTCAGGTGCGAGGGGCGGCTCGACGCGAGGTGCGCCCGCCGGGGGCGCCTGCCGCCGCCGGGGGGCGCGGCGGCTCGACCGCCCTCACCGTCGCCTCGCTGTCGTCGCGCTGAGCGCCGCCGCCGCCCTCCCGCTCGTCGTCGCCACCGCAGGTCTCACGCCGGCCTCGGCGGCCTCCCGCCCCTCGCGGTCCTCCTCGGCCGGGACGCTCAACATCGGCGTGATCGCCGACGAGGTCGGGGTCGAGGCACCGACGGTGATGCCACAGGTGCGGGGAATGCTCGCCTGGCAGAAGGTGACCGATGCCCGGGGCGGCCTCGACGGTCACCACGTCAGCCTCGACGTCTGCAATTCGGGCTCGACGGTCACCGGCTCGCTGCTGTGCGCCGGCAAGTTGGCCTCGACCGGGATCGTCATCGACGTCGGCACGACCGGCGAGGTGGCGGCGGTGGCGCCGCAGCTGCAGAGCGCGGGCAAGGTCGTGCTCACGCCTGACCCGACGCTCAACCCGAGTCCCGGCTCGAACATCTTCCAGACCGTGCCCGAGCTGGCGACCGGCGTGAGGACCTTCCTCGGCGCCGCCGTCTCGAACCACATCAACGCGATCGGGTTGATCACCACTGACGACGCCAGCGGCGTGGCGATACAGGGCGCCGTGCACGGCGCCGCCGCCCACTTCGGCCTGTCGGTGACGGGCGAGCTGATCGCGCCCGACACGACCGACGCCACGGTCCAAGTCGAGCAGCTCGCCGCCGCCCACGTCGGGATGATCTACGACGGCGTCGTCGGCCTCACGGGCACCGTGGTGCTGAAGGCGATCAAGGAGGTCGGCCTGCGCCTCCCGGTCGTCGTCAACGCCGGCGACGTGTACCCGAGCTTCCTCGCCGCCGCCAGCGGCTCGGTACCGGGGCGGATCTACGGTGCACCACCGTCCAACCTCGCTGTCCCGGGGCTGCTCAACACGGGCCAGCACGGCGCCTTCGTCCGCTTCGAGGCGCTCTACAAGAAGGTCACCGGGTCGGCGATGAACCTCGTCACGACGAACTTCATCGGCGTCGTGCAGGCCTCGACGGCGGCGCAGATCCTGCTCGGGCTGAAGGGGAACAGCGCCCCGCTCGCCCGAACCGAGAAGTACCTCCTCTCGCGCTCGATCGGCGGCGTGATCCCCATCCGCTTCGCCACGAGCGGCCCACAGGTCGTCGTCCAAGTCGTCGGGCTCGCCGAGGCGACGGGCAGCTCGAAGCTCTGGAGCGCCTGTGTCAGCAGCTCGCTGTTGCGTTGCCCGTGAGGGCGCCGATCGCGAGATGATCAGCGACGTGCCCGGCCGGCCACCGCCCTCGGGGCGGGGGCCGTCGGGGTGAGGAGATGACGTGGACAACATTGCCAGCACGGGCCACACCGCCAGCACGGGCGACACCGACAAGGGCCACTCGCTCGCGCGGTTCGTCAGCGAGCTCGAGGCAGCGGGTGGGCTCGAGCGGATCAGCCGCCCGGTCTCGCTGCGGGCGGTGGCGGCGCTCAGCGAGGAGCGCGAGCGTGCCGTGCTGCTCGAGAACGTCGCCGGGGCGACCATGCCCCTGCTCGTCAACGCCATGGCGACACGGCAGTGCTGGGCGGTCGCCCTCGGCGTGCCCGAGGACGAGATCCGCGCCGAGATCTCGAGGCGCAGCGAGCGGATCGGGCTCGGCGTCGAGCGCGTCCCGACCGGTCCGGTAAAAGAGCGGATCCTGCTCGGCGACGAGGTCGACCTCACCACCTTGCCGGCGCACGTCCACCACGAGCTCGACGGCGGCCCGTACATCACCGCCAGCATGGACGTGACCCGCCGCGCCGGCGGGTTCAACCTCGGCATGCGGCGGCTCATGATCCGCGGGCCGCGCCAGACCGGCGTCGACGTGGTCGCCCCGACCGACCTGCGCAGCCAGTACCGGGCGGCGCGCCAGCGCGGCGAGCGGTTCCCGATCGCCTTCGTCGTCGGCTGCCACCCGCTCGACTTCCTCGCCAGCCAGCTGCCGGTCCCGGTCGAGGACGAGTACGAGGTGATGAGCGCCTTGCGCGGCACCCCGGTCCCCGTCGTCGCCTGCGAGACGGTGCCGCTCGAGGTCCCGGCCGACGCCGAGATCGTCCTCGAGGGCTACCTCGACGGCGACTGGTCCGAGGTCGAAGGCCCCTTCGGCGAGTACACCGGCTGCTACGGGATGCCGCACCAGAACCCGGTCTTCCACCTCAGCGCGATGACCTCGCGCGCCGAGCCGATCTTCGAGACGGCGACGATCGGAGGCCTGCGCCTCGCCCACACCGACACCGCCCTGCTCTCGGCGCTCACCACCGAGTTCAGCCTCTGGGAGGCGGTGCGCCGCTCGGTCGCACGACCCCGCGCCGTCTACTGCCCGCCGGCGGCGACGGGCCTTCACCACGCCCGCATCGCCATCGAGGTGCGCGACCACGGTGATGCCCGGAACGCCCTTCTCGCCGCCCTCGGCTCGAGGGCGAACATCAAGCACGCCGTCGTCGTCGACGAGGACATCGACATCACCGACGACGAGCTCGTCGAGTGGGCGGTGGCGACGCGCTTCCAGGCCGACCGCGACGCCGTCGTCATCGGCGGGATGCGCACGCTGCCGCTCGACCCGTCGCTGCCGCCGCGCGACGCCGTCGCCACGACCGGCGGCTAGCTCGGGATCGACGCCACCTGCCGGCTCGACCGGCCCCGCCACATCTTCTCGATCCCGCGCCCGCCTTTCGCCGACGGCGGCACCGAGCCCGCGCCCGAGGTTGCCGGCGAGCTCTCCGGCGAGGCCCGCGGCCGCCTCGAGGCGGCGGTGGTCGAGGCCGCGGCAGAGGGCGCACGTTTCGTCGACTTCCTCGCCGCGGCCCCGGGGGTCCTCCAGTCCGAGGTGCTGAAGGTGGTCGAGGTCCTGCGCAGCTCGGGTGCCGTCGAGCTGCGGACAGACGGCCGCTGGTGGGCCGCGGCGTCGCCACCGGGGTGAGCCCGCCTCCGGGCGGCCGTCCGCGCCTCGCCGTCGCCCACTCCGGCTCGAGCGCGCCGCAGCTCGGTGTCGCCTGCCTCGAGGCTCTGCACGGCCTCGGCAGCATCGAGACCCATCTCGTCATCAGCGAGGGTGACCAGCTCGGGATCGAGCACGAGCTGTCCCGCCGGCGGGCCTGAGGCAAGCCAGTGCAGCCCGAACCGGATCTCTCCCGCGACTTCTCGCACATCTTCTCCC
>DAHUZG010000043.1 GCA_027306715.1 Acidimicrobiaceae bacterium | reverse complement strand
AGTGCGCCGGCTGCGCCGGCTCCCCACCGGAGCGGCGGCGGCCGCCACCGGATCCGCCGGGGGCGGCGGCGGGTGGCCGGGCAGCGGCTGAGCGAGGCGGAGGCTAGGCCTTCTTGGTCTCCCAGAAGATCCTGTCGATCTCGGCGATGCCGGCCAGCAGCCGGTCGGCGACGGCGACGTCGGTCGTCTTCTTCGACTCGCCGGCGGTCTTTGCCGTCTTCCAGAAGAGCTCGTGCAGCTCGGGGTACTTCTCCACGTGCTCCGGCTTGAAGTAGTCCGTCCACAGCACCCAGAGGTGGTGCTTGACGAGCTCGGCGCGCTCCTCCTTGATGAAGATGGCGCGCTCTTTGAACTCGTGGTCGTCAGAGGCGTTGTGCTTCTCCATGATCGCCTTGACCGACTCGGCCTCGATGCGGGCCTGAGCGGGGTCGTAGACCCCGCACATCAAGTCGCAGTGGGCGTGGACGAGGGTCGGCGCGCTGGCGCGGTCGAGCAGGCGGAGCAGTCCTGAGGTGAGCTTCATGGGGCGTCTCCTTGATGCGCTGGGGGACCGCCCCCGATCCGAGCACGGGCGCGAGGGCGGCGCCGACCCAACGGCCGGCCCGGTTCACACTACCGACGCCCGATCCGAACGGCGCCGCAAGCCACCGGGAGCCCACCGCCGCAGGAGCGTGATGCGCCGGGTCGAGGTCGTCGGCGAGAGCATGGTGCCGACCTTGCTGCCCGGCGACCGCCTCCTCGTGTCGGGCCTCGCCGCCTCCCGTTGCGGCGACCTCGTCGCGGTCGAGGACCCCGAACGGGCGGGCCTCGTCTTGGTGAAGCGGCTGGCGGCGCGCCAGGGCGACCGGCTGTGGGTGGCGGGTGACAACATCGCCGCCAGCCGCGACTCGCGGCAGTTCGGTCCCCTCGACCGCGCCGCGTTGTGGGGCCGGGTCGTGTACCGCTATCACCCGGCCGAACGGGCCGGGTGGGTGCGACGGGTCGACCGGTCGCACCGCCGCGGCGTGCGGCGCGGGCCCGACAGCACGGGCCCGGCGGCGCCGAGCGCGCCCTAACCTCTCACCGGTGCGCAAGCTCGCGGTCCTCTCGATGCACACGTCGCCCCTCGACCAGCCCGGCACGGGCGACGGCGGCGGGATGAACGTCTACGTGCGCGAGCTGTCGGCGGCGCTCGCCCGAGCCGGTGTCGCCTGCGACGTCTATACCCGGCGATCCTCACCCGAGCAGCCGCCAGCCGTAGCTGTCGAGCCGGGCTTCGTCGTCCACCACGTCGAGGCGGGACCGCTCGCCCCCGTGCCGAAGTCGAGCCTGCACGAGCACGCCGCCTCTTTCGCCGACGCCGTTGCCGAGCGGATGGCTACGGCAGCCCTCGGGTCGCCGCCGGCGGAGGTGATCCATGCCAACTACTGGCTCTCCGGGGTCGCCGGGCACGGCCTCAAGCACCGGCTCGGCCTGCCTCTCGTCTGCACCTTCCACACGCTCGACCGGGTGAAGGCAGAGGCGAGCCCCGAGGAGGTCGATCCCGGTGATCCCGGACGGCGGGCGCGCGCCGAGGCGGAGGGGATCGGCTGCGCGGCCGCCGTGCTGGCGAGCGGCAGCGTCGAGGCGGACCAGCTGAGCGCCCTGTACGGGGCCGAGCGGTCGCGGATCGAGATCGTCCCTCCGGGCGTGGACCATGCCGTCTTCTCTCCGGGGGACCGCGCCCAGGCGCGGCGTGCCCTCGGCCTCAAGCAGGAGGGCAGGATCGTCCTGTTCGTCGGCAGGCTGCAGCCCTTGAAGGGTGCCTCGACGGCGTTGCAGGCGCTCGCAGGGCTGCCGGCTCTCGGCATCGACGACGCCCGGCTCGTCATCGTCGGCGGCCCGAGCGGCGTGCGCGGCCGGGACGAGGCGGCGTCGCTTCGTGCCCGTTCAGTGGCCCTCGGCCTCGCCGAGCGCCTCCAGTTCGTGCCGCCCCAGCCCCACGAGCTGCTCTCGAGCTGGTACCGCGCCGCTGACGCCTGTGTCGTCCCGAGCCGCTCGGAGTCGTTCGGTCTCGTCGCCCTCGAGGCCGCCGCCTGCGGCACGCCGGTGGTCGCGTCGTCGGTGGGCGGGCTCACGACCCTCGTCGACCACGGGCGCACGGGCCTGCTCGTCGACCCCGGTGACGCCTCCGGGTTCGCACGAGCGCTTGCCGTGCTGCTCGCCGACGCCGGCGCCGGCCGGCGGATGGGTGCGGCCGCTGCCGAGCAGGCGCGCCGTGACACCTGGTCGATCGCCGCCGGCCGCCTCCGCCGCTTGTACGCGGAGCTCGCCTCGCGCGAGCTCGTGGAGTGTCTCTGAGGTCCGTGCCGCTGGCCGGCAGGGTCTCCGATTAGGGTCTGGCACGTGTTGCGACTGCTCGTGGTCGGCGGGGGCCGGATGGGGTCTGCGCTGATCGGCGGCCTGCTGCGGAGCGGATGGGCGACCCCCTCGGAGTGTGCCGCGGCCGAGGTCCGCTCCGAGCTGCGCGAGGAGATCGCCAGCCGCTTCCCGGGCGTGCTCGCCGTCGCCGCCCCGGTTCCCGCCGACGACGTCGTCCTCGCCGTCAAGCCCGGCGACGCCGAGGCGGCGTGCGCGCAGCTCCGTGGGGGCGGCTACCGGCGTGTCGTGTCGATCGTCGCCGGCGTGACCATCGACCAGCTCGAGAGCTGGCTCTGGCCCGGCGCTCGGGTGATCCGGACGATGCCGAACACTGCAGCCGTCGTCGGAGCGAGCGCCTCGGCGATCGCCGGCGGCAGCTCGGTGACCGCGGAGGACCTCGCCTGGGCCGAGAGCGTGCTCGCCTCGATCGGGGTCGTCGTCCGGCTGCCGGAACGGCTCATCGACAGCGCCACGGGCTTGTCGGGATCCGGGCCGGCCTACGTCTTCCTAGTCGCCGAGGCGCTCGTCGAGGCCGGCGTGCTGGTCGGGCTCGACCGGGAGGTGAGCCGGGTGCTCACCGTTCAGACCCTGCTCGGCTCGGCCCGGCTGTTGGCCGAGACCGGGGAGCCCGCCGAGGCGCTGCGTGCCGCTGTGACCTCGCCCGGCGGGACGACTGCGGCGGGGCTGCGAGCGCTCGAGGAGCGCGCCGTCCGGGCGGCCTTCCTCGCCGCGGTGTCGGCATCTGCGGCGCGCGCCGGCGAGCTCGGCTCGCCGGGCAGGTCGGGCATCAGCTAGCCGCGCGCGGCGGCCCACGTCGCCACGGCGGGGCCCCGCCAGCCCGGTCAGAGCTGGCTGCGGCTGTGGCGCCCGAGGCGCTCGGCGAGGTTGACGGCGACGATGCCGGCCCAGCAGATGGCGATGCCGCCGAGGCGCCCGTAGCTGCCGGCGATCGCCGACAGCGGGATGCCCAGGCCGAGCGAGACGGTCGCCACCGAGTGGCGGCGAACGAAGGTGCGCTGGCGGCGCGAGGCCCGGTAGACCTCACCGTCGGGCCGCGGCCCGGGCACGGGCGGAGCGGCGGGCACCGGGTCGGGAACGAGCAGCTTGCGAATCGACTCGGCCATCGCCCGGTCGTAGTCCGAGCCGAGCTCGCGGCTCGCCGCCAGGGCGGCCCGAAGCCTGGCCTCGAGCTCGGACTCGTCGGGCTGCGCCACATCCTGATGCTGTCACATCGGCCGATGCCGACATTCGGGGTGCCCTCATTCCGGCCGCCGCCGCCCAACCGGCCGCCGGCGCCCAACCGGCCGCCGGCCGCCGGCGCCCAACCGGCCGCCGGCCGCCGGGGAGCGGCGACTGTCACGGCTGCAACACGGTTCACCACGTCACCACTTCCCACGCGAGCCACAAGGGCCTACCATGCACTACGGCGGAGAGGGGTGAGAGCACTGAGCGTCCCATACACGAAGTCGCAGTTCTTGACCGTGGCGGAGGTCGCGCGCGCCCTTCGCATCTCGAACATGACCGTCTACCGGCTGATCAGCTCCGGGCAGCTTCCTGCTGTGCGGGTCGGCAAGTCGTACCGGCTGCGGGAAGAAGACGTCGACCGCTACCTGGCCGAACGTTTCACGGAGGCCGGCTAGCGGCTGGTAGAGGGGCCGTCGACGACGGCGTGCCCGGAAGCCGTCGACCCCTCGGCGAGCTGATCCGGCGCCCGGAGCTGCCGGAACCGACGGTGGCGCGGCTGCCGCTGTACCACCGCGCCCTGGCCGAGCTCGAGCAGCGCGGAGTCCACACCGTCGCCTCGAGCGACCTGGCCGGTTCGCTCGGGGTCAACCCGGCCACCTTGCGCCGCGACCTCTCACGGCTCGGCTCCTTCGGCACCCGCGGCACCGGCTACGAGGTCCTCACGCTGCTCTCGACGGTGCGCAGGGCCTTGGCGCTCGACCGGGAGTGGCCCCTCGCCATCGTCGGCGCCGGCAACCTCGGGCACGCTCTTGCCCGCTCGGAGGGTTTCACGACCGGTCGCTTCCACGTCGTCGCCATCCTCGACGTCGATCCGGCCAAGGTCGGGGAGGAGATCGCCGGGACGGTAGTGCGCCATCTCGAGCAGCTGGAGAGGGTGGTCGCCGACGAGAAGGTGTCCATCGGCGTGATCGCGACGCCCGCCTCCGCGGCCCAGGACATCGCCGCCCGGCTCGCCGCGGCGGGGGTCCGGGCGCTTGTCAACTTCGCCCCGGTCGTCCTCTCGCTCCCGCCGGAGCTGCGCGTCCGCCAGGTCGACCTCTCGGCCGAGCTCGAGGTGCTGGCTTTCTACGGCGCCCGAACGCCGGCAAGGACGGCGCCGGGTGCCGGCTGAGTGGCGGCGGGGGCGCAGCGGGCGCCCGGGCGCGGCCAGCTCCTACACTTTGACCTGGGGCCGTTCCGATCAGGAGGTCGCGGCATTCCCGTCGTCGTCGTCAGCCTGAACGAGAGGGATACGCCACTCGACCTGCTCGAGCCGATCACTGTGCCCGAGCGCGAGCTGGCCAAGTGCCTCGGCCAGCTCCTCGACGGTCCCCACGCCAGCGAGGCCGTGGTCCTCTCGACCTGCCTGCGCACGGAGGTCTACGCCGTCGTCGACCGCTTCCACGACGGCGTCGCCGACATCGAGAGCTTCTTCCAGAGCCGCCTCGCCGGCTCCCCGGCGCGCCAGGCCGAGCTCGCCGACAGGCTCGTCGTCGCCTTCGACGACGCGGCCGCGGAGCACCTGTTCGAGGTCGCTGCCGGTACCGACTCCGCCGTCCTCGGAGAGGGCGAGATCCTCCGCCAGGTCCGCCGCGCCGAGGAGCGCGCTCGTGCCGAGCAGGCCTCCGGCCCGGTTCTGAGCGGGTTGTTCCGTCACGCCCTTCGGGCAGGCAAGCGCGTCCGTGCCGAGACCGGGATCGCCCGCGGCGTCACCTCGCTGTCCCATGTCGCCGTCGCTCTCGCGGCCGAGCGAGCCGGGGGGCTCGCCGGGCGCAGCGTCCTTGTCGTCGGGGCGGGAGAGATGGGTGAAGGGATCGTCGGGGCGCTCGCCGCCGACCCGGCGTTGCCGACGGTGACCGTGGCCAACCGGTCGCCACTTCGCGCCGCCCAGCTGGCGGCGTCAGTCGGCGCGCGCTCGATCGGCCTCGGAGCGCTCACCGACGAGCTGGCGAGCTGCGACGTCGTCATCACGGCCGCGGCGACCGGCGACGTGCTGATCGGGCCCGAGCAGGTGCAACAGGTCGCCTGGCGACGCGGCAGCCGGCCGTTGCTGCTCGTCGACGCGGCGGTGCCGCGCAATGTCGACCCTGCCGTCGCCGCGCTTCCCGGCGTCGAGCTGGCCGACCTCGACGACCTCCGCGAGCGTGCCGAAGCCGCGATGGCCGGCCGCCGTGCCGAGCTCGGGCAGGCCCGGGCGATCATCGCCGAGGAGCTCGAGCAGTACCGCTCGCGCTCGCTCGAACGTGGCGCCGCCCCGATCGTGTCGGCGCTGCGGGCTCACGCCGAGCGGGTCCGGGTGTCGGAGCTCGAGCGCTCGCGGGCCCTTTTCGACGCCCTGGCGCCCGAGCAGGCGGCCGCCGTCGAGGCACTCACCAGGCGCATCGTCGCCAAGCTCGTTCACGAGCCGACGGTGCAGGTGAAACGGGCCGCAGGCTCGACGCGCGGCGAGCGGCTCGCCGAGGCGGTGCGCCAGCTCTTCGGCCTCTAGCAGGTGGGCGCGGCGTCGGCGACGGGCCGGCCGGCGTGAGCGGCGTCCTGCTCCGCCTGGCGACGAGGGGAAGCCCGCTGGCGCGTTGGCAAGCCGAGCGAGTGGTGGCGCTGCTCGCCGTGGCATCGCCCGGCACCTCGTGCGAGCTCGTCGTCGTCGACACCCGCGCCGACCGCCGCCTCGAGCTGCCGATCGCCGCCTTCGCCGGCGAGGGCGCCTTTGCCGCCGAGGTGGAGCTGGCGGTCCTCGACGGGCGCGCCGATGTGGCGGTGCACTCCGCCAAGGACCTGCCCTCTTCTCAGCCGCTTCCCGGTCTCGTTCTCGCCGCCGTGCCCGAGCGCGGCGATCCTCGCGACGCGCTCGTCGGAGGCCGCCTCGCCGACCTCCCCACCGGCGCCCTGATCGCCACCGGATCGGCGCGGCGGCGCGCCCAGCTCGCCTGGGTCCGACCCGACCTCGGCTTCATCGGGCTGCGGGGGAACATCGCCACCCGCCTCAGCAAGGTCCCGCCCGGTGGCGCCGTCGTCGTCGCCGCCGCCGCCCTCGCCAGGCTCGGGCTCGACGCCGAGGCGGCCGAACTGCTCCCGACCGGGGTTCTGCTCCCCCAGGCAGGTCAGGGCGCCATCGCCCTCCGCTGCCGGGAAGGCGACGAGCGCGTCGCCTCGGTGCTGGCACCGATCGACGACCGGCGCGCTCACCTCGCGCTGCGTGCCGAGCGGGCGGTGCTCGCTGCCCTCGGAAGCGGCTGCGAGGCACCGGTAGGCGCCTTCGCCACCGTGGACGCCGATCGCGACGGCCCAGCGGCACCCGGCATTGCGGCGCCCGGCCCAGCGGCGGCCGGTGCCCCCGGACAGATCTCGCTCGAGGCGATGATCGCCGCCCCCGACGGCCACGGTCTCGTCCGCTGTCGACGTGCCGGCGACGAGCCCGAGCAGCTCGGTGCCGCCCTCGCCGTCGAGCTGCTCGGGCCGGCCGGAGGCAGGGCGCTGCTCGGGGAGCTCGTTTGAGCTGCCCTCCACGACGCTGGCGTGGGACGCGGCCGTGACCGGTCCGACGCCTCGCGTGCACCTCGTCGGGGCGGGTCCCGGCGACCCGGGTTTGCTCACCTGTCGCGGGGCGCAGCTGATCGGCGAGGCCGACGTGATCATCCACGACCGGCTCGTCGACCAACGGCTGCTGGAGCTGGCGCATCCGGCGGCGCGCCGTGTCGACCTCGCCAGTCTCGTCGCCGGTGCCGGGCGGCAGGAGACGGTGAACGAGCTGCTCGTCGCCGAGGCCCGAGACGGGGCGAGGGTCGTCCGGCTGAAGGGTGGGGACCCTTTCGTGCTCGGGCGCGGGTCGGAGGAGGCGCAAGCGCTCGAAGCGGCGGGGATCGCCTACGAGATCGTGCCCGGCGTGTCGTCGGCGTTCGCCGTTCCGGCCGCCGCCGGCACGCCGGTCACCCATCGCGGGCTGGCCGGCTCGGTGAGCGTGCTCACCGGACATGACCTCGGACTCGGGGCGACTGACGAGCTCGCTGGCGGAGTCCCTGCCGGCGCCGGCGGGGTGTCACCCGGCGGTGCAGGTTCCGGGTCCGGCTCCGACGGGCCCACCGCCGACGGTACGGACGGGGACCCGGATCCGGGCGAGGGGGCGATCCCGCCGGGGGTGCGTCTCGAGCACCTCGCCCGGGCCGGCGGGACCCTCGTCGTGCTGATGGGCGGGGCCACCCACCGCCGCCTCGCCGAGCGGCTGCTCGCTGCCGGCCGGCCGCCGGGCACGCCCGTGCTCGTCGTCGAGCGGGGGACGACCCCCGAGCAGGCGAGCTGGCGCGGTGACCTCGCCGCGCTGGCGGCCGGCGCAGCTCCTGCCGAGCCGGCGAGCCCGGCGCTGATCGTCGTCGGCGCTGTCGCCGGGCTCGCCCTCGCCTCCTACGAGGACCGACCGCTCGCCGGCTGGCGGGTGGTCGTCACCCGACCTGCCGGGGAGCAGTCAGCAGCCCTCGCCGGCGCGCTCGCAGCAGCCGGTGCCCGCCCGATCGAGCTGCCGGTGATCGAGATCGCGCCGCCTGCCGACGGGGGCGCGGCGCTTGCCGCAGCCGCCCGCCGGCTCGGTGAGTTCGACTGGGTGGTGCTCACGTCCGCCAATGCCGTCGCCCCCCTCTTCGACCAGCTGCACGATGCCCGCGACCTGGCGTCGGCACGCGTGGCGGCGATCGGGACGGCAACGGCCGCCGCCCTGGCCGAGCGCGGCGTGGCTGCCGACCTCGTGCCACCTCACTATGTCGCCGAGAGCCTGCTCGAGGCCTTCCCTCCTGCTGCCCCTCCTGCTGCGGCAGGTGCGGCGCGGCACGTTGTGCTTCTTCCCCGCGCCGCCGGGGCGCGGGAGGTGCTTCCCGACGGTTTGCGCAGGCTCGGCTACGACGTGGAGGTCGTCGAGGCGTACCGCACCCTTCACCCCCCCCTGTCGGACCGGCAGCTCGACCAGCTCGCCACGGCCGACGCCGTGACCTTCACCTCGAGCTCGACGGTACGGGGCTTCCTCGCCCTCGCCGGGCCGGAGCGCCTGCCGCCCGTCGTCGTCTCGATCGGCCCGGTGACCTCGGCGACGGCGCGCCAGCTCGACGTCCACGTCGATGCCGAGGCCGAGGTCTCGACCGTCGCCGGGCTCGTCGAGGCGCTCACCGCTTGGGCCGGCGCCCACGGCCGCCCGGGCGGGTGGGCGCCGACCGGCGCCGGAACGGCTCGATAGGCTCGCAGAGGTGAGCTACCCCGCCCGCCGCATGCGCCGACTGCGACGCACACCGGCGCTGCGCCGGATGGTCGCCGAGACGGCGCTCCGCCCGGCCGACCTCGTCGCCCCGCTGTTCGTGCGGGACGGCATCGACGAGCCGGAGCCGATCGCCTCGTTGCCGGGGGTGCTCCAGCACACCGTCGCGTCCCTCGTCCTCGAGGCCAAGCACCTGGCGACTCTCGGTGTGCCCGCGGTGATGGTCTTCGGCGTGCCGGCGACGAAGGACGCCGCCGGGTCCGGAGCCTCGGATGCCGACGGCATCGCTCAGGTGGCCTTGCGGGCACTTCGCGACGCGCTCGGCGACGCGCTCGTGCTCGTCGCCGACCTCTGCCTGTGCGAGTACACCGACCACGGCCACTGCGGGCTGGTCGACGCCGCCGGCGGCATCGACAACGACGCCACGCTCGAGCGCTATGCCGAGGTCGCGCTCGCCCAGGCCGCAGCTGGCGCCGACATCGTCGCCCCGAGCGGGATGATGGACGGCCAGGTGGGGGCGATCCGCGCCGCCCTCGAGGGCGGCGGTCTCGCCGGCACCGCGATCCTCGCCTACGCCGCCAAGTACGCCTCCTCGTTCTACGGGCCCTTTCGCGAGGCCGTCGACGTGACGATCGCCGGCGGCGGCGACCGTCGCGGTTATCAGCAGGACCCGGCGAACCTTCGCGAGGCGCTGGCGGAGGTCCGCCTCGACGTCGCCGAGGGAGCGGACCTCGTCATGGTCAAGCCCGCCCTCCCGTATCTCGACGTCCTCGCCGCTGTGCGGGCCGAGGTCGACGTGCCCGTCGCCGCCTACCACGTGAGCGGCGAGTACGCGATGCTCGCCGCGGCGGCCGAGCGCGGTTGGATCGACCGCAGCGCGGCGGCGCTCGAGGTCGTCGGCTCGATCAAGCGCGCCGGCGCCGACGTCGTTCTCACCTACCTCGCCGGCGAGCTCGCCGAGCTGCTCGACCCGGTTCGTGGCTGAGCAGCGCCGCCGGCGACTGCGCTCGGCCGGCGCTGCCGCCGAGTTCGGCGCTCGACCGCCGACCGTGCGGGCGGCGCCGCCGCAGGAGTCGGCGGGGTGACGGGCCGGCGCTCCGCCGAGCTGTTCTCACGTGCCTGCCGGGTGATCCCGGGCGGAGTGGACTCACCGGTGCGCGCCTTCGGGTCAGTCGGGCGAGACCCGTACTTCGTCGCCTCGGCCGAGGGCGCCTATGTCACCGACACCGACGGCAACCGCTATCTCGACTACGTCCAGTCCTGGGGCGCCTCGATCCTCGGGCACGCCCACGAGAAGGTCGTCGAGGCGGTGCGGGCCGCGGCCGGGCGCGGCACCACCTACGGCGCGCCGACCGAAGATGAGGTCCGCCTCGCCGAGACCATCGTCGAAGCAGTCCCCGGATGCGAGATGATCCGTCTCGTCTCGTCGGGGACCGAGGCGGCGATGACGTCGGTCCGTCTTGCCCGGGGTGCCACCGGGCGCGACCGGGTCGTCAAGTTCGCCGGGTGCTACCACGGCCACTCCGACGCCCTCCTCGCCGCCGGCGGCAGCGGTGTCGCCACCCTCGGGCTGTCGGGCTCGGCGGGCGTGCCCCGCGGCGCCGTCGCCGACACCGTGGTCGCTCCCTACAACATCGTTCCCGAGCTCGACGACCGCGTCGCCTGCGTCATCGTCGAGCCGGCGGCGGCGAACATGGGGCTGGTGCCGGCTGACCCCGGATTCCTCGAGGGGCTCCGAGCCGGCTGCGACACGGCGGGCGCGCTGCTCGTGTTCGACGAGGTGATCACCGGCTTCCGACTCGGCCGTGACGGCGCCAGTGGGCGTTGCGGCGTGCGCCCCGATCTTTGGTGCTTCGGAAAGGTGATCGGGGGAGGGCTGCCCTTGGCGGCCGTCGGCGGGAGCAGGGCGCTCATGGAGATGCTGGCGCCTCTCGGCCCGGTCTACCAGGCCGGGACGCTGTCGGGGAACCCTCTCGCCACCGCGGCCGGGCTGGCGGTGCTCGAGGAGATGACCGACGACGCGTACGCCGTCCTGTGCGGTCGCGCCCGGAGGCTCGCGGACGGCCTCTCGGCGGCGATCGGCGGTGCCGGCGTGGCCGTGCAGGTTCCGCTCGTGGAGCCCCTGATCGGGCTGTACTTCGGGTCCGACCCCGTGCGCGACTACGACGGGGCCCGGGCTTCGGCCGGCCGGGGGGACTACTCGCGGTTCTTCGGGGCGATGCTCGAGCGCGGGATCGCCCTGGCGCCGAGCCCGTACGAGGTCAGCTTCCCCTCGCTCGCACACGGCTCGTCAGAGATCGAGCGGACCGTCGAGGCGGCGGCAGAGGCGGCGGCAGAGATGGTCGAGCGCCGCTGAGCGGCGCCCGAGACGAGCCCGGTCTCTCAGGCGCCTCGCGCGGCGAGCCAGGCGAGCACCTCGTAAGCGGCCTCGGCCGGACCGAGCTCGTCGGGCCGGACGAGGTTCGACATGATCCGAAGGACCCACTCCATGATGGTGCGCGAGTACATCCCCGTGGCGACGAATGCGTGCAGCAGCTTCGGGTTTCCGAGGGCCCGCATCGAGGCGCTCGCCACCTTGTAGTAGATCCCGTAGGTCTCCTCGAGGCGGGCGTCGTACGAGCAGAGACGGGCTGCGTCGCTGCTCGCGAACGCCTCGCCGATCGTCGCCGCGGCGATCCGCCCGGTCTCGTAGCCGTAGGCGATGCCCTCGCCGTTGAACGGGTTCACCGAGCCGGCGGCGTCACCGACGAGGAGGTAGTCGGCTCCGGCGTGCGGTCCGACCGAGAGGCCCATCGGCAGCCGCCCGCCGGTCGGAGGGCCGCAGGCGGTGTCCGGCCCGAGTCGCCAGGAGGAGGGAGCGTAGGCAACGAAGGCATCCATCAGCTTGGTCGTGTTCAGCTCCTTCCAGCCGTCGAAAGTCGACAGCACGCCGACACCGACGTTCACCCGGCCGTCGCCGAGCGGGAAGATCCAGCCGTAGCCGGGGATGACGTTGCCGCTCTTGGAGCGGATGTCGAGGTGCGACTCGATCCACGGCTCGTCGTGGCGCGGCGAGCGGAAGTAGCCCCGGATCGCCATGCCGAGAGGGAGCGACTTGTCCCGCGCGGCGCCGAGGGCTCGGCCGAAGCGGGAGTTGGCGCCGTCGGCGACGACGACGTAGTCGGCGCTCACCTCGGTCGCTGTGTTCCGCGCCGTGTCACGCACGACGGCGCCCCCGATTCGCCGACCCTCTGCGCAGCCGTCGCCGGCGACGAGCGGAGCGACCGCCTCGGCCCCCTGCCAGAGCGTCGCCCCGGCCTTCTCGGCGTGGCTGGCGACGATCTCGTCGAGGTCGTGGCGGGTGACGACGTAGCCGTGACGCCCGAACTCAGGGTGCTCCGGCCAGCGCAGGTACAGCTCCTTGCCGTAGGCGAGGGCTCGTAGACCGTCGTAGCGGTGCTGCCCGGCGAGGACGTCGGCGAGCCCCATGTCGGTCAGCTGCCGGACCGAGCGAGGCGTCAGCCCGTCGCCGCAGGTCTTCTCCCGCGGGAGGTGCTTCTTCTCGACGACGAGCACGTCGTAGCCGGCGTCGGCGAGCCAGTAGGCGGCCGACGAGCCGGCCGGCCCGGCCCCGACGACGAGGACGTCGCAGCTGAGCTGCGCTGGCCGGGGAGGGCCCGGCTCAGCATCGGCAGGCGCGGGCGGCATCCCGCTGAGCGTAACGGCGCCGGTCGGCCGCCGCCGTCGCGCCACCCGGATCCCTCGGCGCCGGCCGCCGGGCCAGCCGTCGCGCCCTCACCCGGCCCGGCCCCCGCCCGGCCACCGCGGCCGTCGGATGTGTTGGTGAGAGCGCGCCCGTGCTAGAACCGCGGTCGATGGGAAGCCTCGACAGCTACCTCCCGATCTTTCTGATGATCGTCCTCGGCGTGCTGTTCGCGGCGCTCTCGCTGACCGCCTCCAAGCTGCTCGCGCCGCAGCGCCCGACAGCGGCCAAAGAAGCTCCTTACGAGTGCGGCATCGTGCCGACCTACGAGCTGCCGACGCGGTTCCCGGTGCGCTTCTACCTCGTGGCGATGATCTTCATCATCTTCGACATCGAGGTCGTCTTCCTGTTCCCCTGGGCCGTCATCTACGGCCAGCTCGGACGGTTCGGGCTGATCGAGATCCTCGTCTTCGCGGCCGCCGTGTTCTTCTCCTTCATCTATCTCATCTCCAACGGCGCGCTCGACTGGGGACCGGTGAAGCGGGTGAAGCCGCTCGAGCAGGTGGAGGTGGAGCGGACCTCCCGCACGACCGTGCGGCGGGTCGGTTCGAGCGACGAGGCGGCGTAGCCGACATGGCGGCCTGGGCAGGGCTCGAGTCCCTCAGTCACAACTTCCTCACCGGCAAGCTCGAGGACCTCGTCAAGTGGTCCCGGAAGTCGAGCATGTGGCCGGCAACGTTCGGGCTGGCCTGCTGCGCCATCGAGATGATGGCTGCAGGCGCCGCTGACTTCGACCTCGCCCGCTTCGGGATGGAGGTCTTCCGTCCCTCACCGCGCCAGTCGGACCTGATGATCGTCGCCGGCCGCGTCTCGCAGAAGATGGCGCCTGTGCTGCGCCAGGTCTACGACCAGATGGTCGAGCCGAAGTGGGTCATCTCGATGGGCGTCTGCGCCTCGACCGGCGGGATGTTCAACAACTACGCCATCGTCCAGGGCGTCGACGAGATCGTCCCCGTGGACGTCTACGCACCGGGCTGCCCGCCGAGTCCCCAGACGCTCATGCACGCCATCCTCACCCTGCACGAGAAGGTGATGCGCGGCGAGATCACCCGCCGCCCCGGTCGCGGTGCCGGCATCGACCTCGCCGCCGAGCAGGCACAGAGCGAGCCCGGCTGGGTGCAGCCGCTTCCGAACCCCGTCCGGGTCGCGACCCCTCGCTGATGAGCGAGACTTCGGCGCAGGCGCCCGCCGCCGACGCCGCCACCTCCCCGAGCGTCGACGCGCCCGACCCTCTCGTCGGACGCGTCCCGGCCCTCGCCGGCGTGGCGTCGATGTCGAGCCGCGGCGAGCAGGTGTACTTCCCGCCGGCGCAGCGCTGGGTCGAGGTGGCCAGGGCACTTCGCGACGCCGGCTTCGTCACCTGCACCGACCTCTGTGGCGTCGACTACCTCGGCTACCTCGACCGGCCGTTGCCGGAGGGGATGCCCGCCGAGAGGTTCGAGGTGGTGCTGAGCCTGCTCTCGCACGCCGAGCGCCGCCGGGTGCGTCTGCGCCTGCTCCTCCCCGAGCACCGCCCGGTCGCCCCGACGCTCTTCTATGTCTATCCCGGCAGCGAGAACATGGAGCGTGAGGCCTACGACATGTTCGGCATCGTCTTCGAGGGCCACCCCGACCTGACGCGCATCCTCATGCCGCAGGACTGGGAGGGCCATCCCTTGCGCAAGGACTACAGCGTGGGCAGGGTGCCGGTGCAATTCAAAGAAGCCCCCGGTCCGCGATGAGCAGCGACGAGCCCGGGCGCGGCGCCGCCGGCGGCGGCGAGCCCGACGACCTCGAGGGGCACGGGGCGCTGCGCACCGAGACGGCGGATGCCTGGGCCGGCGAAGCCGCGGCCTCGCTGCGCGACGAGCACGCGGAGCGGACCGAGCACGAGACGGGTGAGGGCGCGCAGGAGCTGGCGCCTGTCGGCTCGACGAGCTCCATCGAGCTGCTCATCGAGCAGGGCGGCGTGCTCCGCCTGCCCGAGGACGCGGCGATCGACCCCGACCTCTCCGACGTCGAGCTCGGCGAGGGCGAGACGATGATCATCAACCTCGGCCCGCAGCACCCCTCCACCCACGGCGTCCTGCGGATCATGCTCGAGCTCGAGGGCGAGACCGTGATCAGGTCGAAGCCGGTCATCGGCTACCTCCACACGGGCATGGAGAAGACCGCCGAGGAGCTCACCTACGTGCAGGGGGCGACCAACGTCACCCGCATGGACTACCTCTCGCCGATGAACAACGAGCTCTGCCTCGCGCTCGCGGTCGAGCGGCTGCTCGACATCGACATCCCGCCTCGGGCGACGTGGATCCGGATGCTCTGCGCCGAGCTCAACCGGATCTCCTCGCATGTCATGTGGGCGGCGACCAACGGCATGGACCTCGCTTCGACGACGATGATGATCTTCGGCTTCCGCGAGCGCGAGATGATCCTCGCCTTCTTCGAGAAGACGACCGGTCTGCGGATGAACCACAACTACATCCGTCCCGGCGGCGTCGCCGCCGACCTCCCCGACGGCTGGGAGGACGACGTCAGCGTGATCGTCGACACCATCGCCGACCGTGTCGAGGAGTACGACGACCTGCTCACCGGCCAGCCGATCTTCCGCGAGCGCACCGAGGGCGTCGGAGTGATCAGCGCCGAGCTGGCGCTGGCGCTGTCGGCCACCGGGCCGATCCTGCGCGCCGCCGGGGTGCCCTGGGACCTCCGGCGCTCGATGCCGTACCTCGCCTACGAGCAGGTGGACTTCGACGTCATCGTCGGCACGGTGGGGGACACCTTCGACCGCTACGCGGTGCGGCTGAACGAGATCCGCGAGTCGCTTCGAATCGTGCGCCAGATCCTCGACAAGATGCCGCTCGGCGACTACCGGTCCCAGGACAAGAAGGTCACCCCGCCGCCGCGAGCCCGCATCGACGAGTCGATGGAAGCGCTCATCCACCACTTCAAGCTCTTCACCCGGGGGCTCGAGCCTCCCGAGGGCGAGGTCTACTGCGCGGTCGAGTCGCCCCGCGGCGAGCTCGGTGCCTACCTCGTCTCCAACGGCTCGAACAAGCCGTGGCGGCTGCATGTCCGCGGGCCGAGCTTCGTCAACATCCAGAGCGTGCCTGCGCTGCTCAGGGGACGGCTGATCGCCGACGCCATCGCCATCCTCTCCTCGGTGGATCCCGTGCTCGGCGAGGTCGACCGCTGATGGCGCACCTCAGTGCCGAGACGATGGCCGACGGCGCCCGGCTGGCCGGCTGCTACCCCGAGCGGCGTTCGGCGCTCATCCCGCTCTGCCACCTCGCGCAGGCAGAGCAGGGCTATTTGAGCGAGGAGGCGATGGAGGACATCGCCGCGCTCGTCGGGGTGACCCCGGCCGAGGTACGGGGAACGGCCAGCTTCTACGACATGCTCCACACCGAGCCGGTCGGTCGCTACGTGCTCGCCTTCTGCACGAACATCGCCTGCATGCTGGCCGGCGCCTACGAGCTGCTCGAGCACGCCGAGGAGCTGCTCGGCGTCCACGCCGGCCAGACGACGCCCGACGGCCTCTTCACGATCGAAGAGGCGGAGTGCCTCGCCGACTGTGACCGGGCGCCGTGCGTCCAGGTCAACCACCGCTTCGTCGGGGCGCTCGATTCCGAGAGCCTCGACCTGCTCGTCGCCGACCTCACCGCGGGGAACCGTCAGACCGAGATCCCGCAGCACGGCGTGCTCTGCCGGGTACGGCGGGCGGTCGACCTGCCGGCGCGCCGGGGCGCGGCGGCAGGTGCCCGTTCCGAAAAAACCACCTTTGCCGGGGGCGCCGGCGACGGCGGAGCGGGCTCGTGATCACGGCCGCGGCGCCGATCGTCACGGCCCGGCTCTCCGCCTACCGCGACAGCCACACCCTCGAGCGATACCTGGCGACGGGCGGTTATGACGCCTTGCGCAAGGCGCTGTCGATGACGCCCGAGGCCGTCCACTCCGAGGTCAACACCGCCAGCCTGCTCGGTCGCGGCGGCGCCGGCTTCCCCGCGGGGCGGAAGTGGGGAATGAAGCGCCCGGGGCCGACGAGCTATCTCGTCATCAACGGCGACGAGTCGGAGCCGGCGACGTTCAAGGACCATTTGCTGATCGAGCGTGACCCCCACCAGGTGATCGAGGGAACGATCATCGCCGCCTACGCCATCGGCGCGGCCGCCGCCTTCATCTACTGCCGGGGCGAATTCGCGCTCGGGCTCGAGCGGCTCACGCAGGCCTGCAACGAGGCGTACGACTACGGCGCGCTCGGCGCGAACATCTTCGGCACCGGATTCTCGCTCGACCTCGTCATCCATCCCGGCGCTGGCGCCTACATCTGTGGCGAGGAGACGGCGCTCATCGAGTCCCTCGAGGGCAAGCGCGGCTTTCCTCGCATCAAGCCGCCGTACTTTCCTGCCGCGATCGGCCTCTACGGCGAGCCGACGATTGTCAACAACGTCGAGACGATGTCGAACCTGCCGTGGATCGTGCTCAACGGCGGCGCTGCGTTCGCCGGTCTCGGCGTGGGCTCCTCGACCGGGACGCGGCTGTTCGCCCTCTCGGGGCGGGTGCGACGACCGGGCTGGTACGAGCTCGAGATGTCGAAGACCACCTTCCGGGACCTCATCTTCGACGACCGCCTCGGCGCCGGCGTCGCCGGCGGCGGCGAGCTCAAGGCCTTCATCCCCGGCGGCGTCTCGGCCCCCTGGTTCGGTCCCGAGCACCTCGACCTCGGCCTCGATCAGGACGCCGTCGGCAAGGCCGGCTCGATGCTCGGTTCCGGCTCGGTGGTCGTGATGGACGACACGACCTGCGCCGTGCGGGCCGCTTGGCGGATCACGCGCTTCTTCCACCGGGAGTCCTGCGGTCAGTGCACGCCGTGCCGCGAAGGCTCGGGCTGGCTCGAGAAGGTGCTCGTGCGGATCGAGGCGGGTGAGGGACGTGAGGAAGACCTCGATCTGCTGGTCGATGCCTGCGACAACATCGCCCCGGAGCTCGGCTGGCCCCCGCAGCAGACGACGATCTGCGTCCTCGGACCGTCGATCCCCTCGTCGATCGTCTCGGGGATCAGGATGTTCCGCGACGAGTTCCTCGCTCACGTGAAGGACGGCGGCTGCCCCTTCCCGCCCGACCGGCTCGCATCCGGCGCCGCCAAGGGGGCTCGGCTGTGACCGACACGGCGGCCCGCGCCGAGGAGGCGCCGCAGGCCCCGCCGCCGCTCACGGTCACCGTCGACGGGCGCCGTGTGGCCGCCGCCGGCGGCGAGCTCGTCATCGACGTCGCCGAGCGTGCCGGCGTCTTCATCCCGCGCTTCTGCTACCACCCGCGGATGGATCCGGTCGGCATGTGCCGGATGTGCCTCGTCGAGGTCTCCGGGCCGCGCGGGTTCAGCTTGCAGCCGGCTTGCTACATCCGGGTGACAGACGGCCTCGAGGTGGTGACCGCCTCGCCGAAGGCGCGCAAGGCCCAAGAAGGCGTGCTCGAGTTCCTGCTGGTCAACCACCCGCTCGACTGCCCGGTCTGCGACAAGGGCGGTGAGTGCCCGCTGCAGGACCAGGCGCTCTCGCACGGCCCGGGGGAGAGTCGCTTTGTCGAGGAGAAGCGGCACTTCGAGAAGCCGATCGCGATCGGACCGCTCGTGCTGCTCGACCGCGAGCGCTGCATCCAGTGCGCCCGCTGCACGCGCTTTGCTGCCGAGGTCGCCGGGGAGCCCGAGATCGACTTTGCCGGCCGGGGTGACCGGATCGAGGTGGCGCCGTTCCCCGAGCGGCCCTTCAGCTCCTACTTCAGCGGCAACACCGTGCAGATCTGCCCGGTCGGCGCGCTGACGTCGACGCCGTACCGCTTCAAGTCGCGGCCATGGGACCTCGAGCAGGTGGAGACGACGTGCACGGCGTGCTCGTTCGGGTGCCGCGTCGCTGCCCAGTCCTCCGCCGGCCGGCTCGTCCGCTATCTCGGGATCGACTCCGACCCGGTCAACCAGAGCTGGCTGTGCGACCGCGGGCGTTACAGCTTCGAGTCCGTCAACGCCGCCGACCGGCTCACCGAGCCGCTCGTCCGGCGCGCCGGCGACCTCGTCCCGGCGCGCTGGCACGAGGCGCTGCGGGAGGTCGTCGCCGGGGTGCGCCAAGCCCACTCGGCCGGCGTCGGCACGATCGGGGTGATCGGCGGGGCACGCCTGAGCAACGAGGACGCCTACGCCTGGTCACGCCTCGCCCGCTCGGTGCTCAGGACCGACTCGGTCGACGCCCAGCTCGGCGACGGCCTGCCGGCCGAGGTCGTGCTCGGCCTGCCGCGGGCGTCGATCGACGAGACGGTCTCAGCCAAGGCCGTGCTCGTGCTGAGCGGCGACCTGCGTGAGGAGATCCCCGTGCTCTTCTTGCGCCTGCGAGAGGCGGCGAGCCGTCGCGGCCTGCAGCTCATCGAGTGCTCGCCGGTACCGACGGCGCTCAGCGCCGTCGCCGCGGCGCGGCTGGCGTACGCCCCCGGCGAGGCGGCGGCGCTGATGGAGGCGCTGCTCGCCGGCGCCTCGCCGAGCGCCGTGCCAGCCCCGGGCCCTGCGCTCGCGCACGACCCTGACGAGCTCGCTGCGGCACGGCGCCTGCTCGGGCTCGGGCGTGCCGGCGGCGGCGCCGGAGCGCCGGGCTCAGCCGCTCCGGCCGAGCCCGAGCAGGCGCCGGTCGCGTCCGGCACGCTCGGGGAAGGAGTGGTCGGCGTGCTCGGCCGCCCGTCGCTCGCCGAGTCCGAGGAGGCGGTAGTCGCCGCTGCCGCAAGGATCGCCCGTGCCCTGCCCGGGGCGCGCTTCTTGCCGGCGCTTCGCCGCTCCAACGTCTTCGGCGCGCTCGACATGGGACTCGCCCCGGGCGTGCTGCCCGGACGGGTGAGCCTCGAGACAGGCCGGGGCGCCCTCGAGCGGGCCTGGGGGGAGCTGCCGGCGGTGCGCGGGCGCAGCACCCGACAGATGCTCGAAGCCGCCGTCGCCGGCGAGCTCTTGATGCTCGTGCTGCTCGGCGCCGACCCGATCGCCGACTTCCCCGACGCTGACCTGGCGCGCCGCGCACTCGAAGCGGTGCCGTTCGTCGTGGCACTCGGCACCCACCCCGACGCCTCGAGCCGCGCCGCCGACGTGGTGCTGCCGGTCGCCGGCGCCGACGAGCGGATCGGGACGACGACCAACCTCGAGGGCCGCGTCAGCGTGCTCGCCCAGAAGGTCGTCCCGCCGGGCGTCGCCTGGCCGGCCTGGGCGGTGGCAAGCGAGCTCGCCTCCCGCCTCGGCACCGGCTACGCCTTCGAGAGCGTGGAGGAGATCTGGGAGGAGATGGGCCGCGTCGCACCCGCTCACCGCGGGCTCGGGTTGCGCCGGCTGGCGACCCTGTCGCAGCGCGACGGCGTGGTCGTCCCGCTGGCGCCGTCGGCGGTCGCCATCGGGCGCAACGCCTCGGGCGTTCTGCCGGTGCTACGGCCGATCGATCCGATCGCCACCCCGGGGATCGTCGCCGTCGCGGAGCAGGGCGCGCCGCTGCGAGCGGGCGCTGCGATGCCGACCGGCGCCGACGGTGAGGGCGCCGACGCCGGCCCCGGAAACGCCGGCGGTGGCCACCTCGGCGCGCCCCGCGGAGCCGGGGACCCGGGTGTGTCGCCCCCGCTTGAGCCGGATCCCCCCGTGCCGGCGAGCGCCCCCGGGCGCCTGCTCAGCTGGCCGGCGCCGGAGGCACCGCTGCCTGCTGCACCGCCGCTGGCACCGCGTGCCGAGGGCCGGCTGCGGCTCGTTCTCCAGCGCCGCCTCTACGACGCCGGAACGCTCGTCGCCGCCTCGCCGTCGCTCGCCGCCCTGGCCCGCACCGCGCAGCTGGCGGTCAACCCCGCCGAGCTCGAGCGGCGGGGCATCACCGACGGCCGGGCGCGCCTTGCCGTCGCGGGACGCGCCGCAGAGGCCTGGCTCAGCGTCGAGGTCGTCTCCGAGCCGCGCCTGGGGGAGGGGATCGCCGTGCTCGGGGCCCGTCCCGTCGTCGACGGGGACGGGCCGGGGGCCACTCAGCTGCTACGCGCCGGCGAGCCCGTCGTCGACGTCGAGCTGGAGGCGCTCAGCTGATGGACCAGCTGTTCGCCCACGGAGTCGGCCTGGCGGTCATCCTGATCGTCGTCGTCAAGGTCGTCGTCGGCTTCGCCGCCCTGCTCGGCTCGGTGACGATGATGATCTGGTTCGAGCGCAAGGTCATCTCCGACATGCAGAACCGCATCGGACCGAATCGCGCCGGACCGTTCGGGACTCTGCAGACCCTGGCCGACGGGATCAAGCTGTTCTTCAAAGAAGACCTCATCCCCGCGCGGGCGGACCGCTTCGTGTTCCGCCTGGCGCCGTTCCTCGCCCTCGTCCCGGCGCTTCTCATCTTCACCGTCGTCCCGATCGGCGGCGTCGTCACGATCGCCCACCACACCGTCGAGCTTCAGGTCGCCGACCCGCCGATCGGCATCCTCGTCGTGCTCGCCTTCTCCTCGATCGCCGTCTACGGGACGATGCTCGCCGGCTGGTCGTCGGGCTCTAAGTACCCGCTGCTCGGCTCGGTGCGGGCGTCGGCGCAGATGATCTCCTACGAGGCGGCGATGGGCCTCACGGTCGTCACCGTGATCCTCGAGGCGCATTCGCTCTCGACGCGGGCGATCGTCGACAGCCAGGCGACGGCATGGTGGCACTGGAACGTGCTCCGCCTCGGCGTGGTGCCCTTCGTCATCTTCTTCATCGCCGCCACCGCCGAGCTCAACCGGCCGCCCTTCGACCTCGCCGAGGGCGAGTCCGAGCTCGGGGGCGGCTTCCACCCCGAGTACTCCTCGATCCGGTTCGCTCTCTTCTACATGGCAGAGTTCGGCAACACGATCACCTATTCGGCGATCGTGGTCACGCTCTTCTTCGGCGGTCCCGACGGTCCCGGCTTCCACTTCGTCCACTGGCTGTGGCCGATCCTCTGGTTCCTCGGCAAGACGGGCGCCTTCTTGTACGTGCAGGTGTGGATCCGGGCTGCGCTGCCGAGGCTGCGTTACGACCAGCTGATGGATCTCGGCTGGAAGTGGCTGATCCCGCTCTCGCTGGCGTGGATGCTCGTCGTCGCCGGCGCCATCGAGAGCCTCGGCTGGCTGTTCGGGATCATCGGCGGCTGCGCCCTGCTCGCCCTCGTGCTGTGGCGGGCGGTCGTGGTCAGCCGAGAGCGGCGCTCGGCTCGCGGCTCGCTCTTGCCCCCAGGCCGGCCCTTCCGCGTCGAGGCGCTCCCGCCGCGCGCGGATGCAGGCTCATCGGCATCGGCATCGGACTTGCGCTCGCTCGAGAGCCCCGGCAAGGTCGGAGGCTGAGATGGCGAAGTACAACTTGGGCTTCTTCGGCGGCTTCGTGCTGACCTTGAAACAGGTGCTCGAGCCGCGGGTCACGACCGAGTACCCGAAGGAGAAGCGCCCCAAGCCGCCACGCCTTCACGGCCGCCACGTCCTCAACCGCTACGAGGACGGGATGGAGAAGTGCATCGGCTGCGAGCTCTGCGCCGCCGTGTGCCCGGCCGACTGCATCTATGTGCGCGGCCTCGACAACCCACCGGACCACCCGGTGTCACCGGGCGAGCGCTACGGCTACGTCTACGAGATCAACTACCTGCGCTGCATCCACTGCGACCTCTGTGTCGAGGCGTGCCCCACCGAGGCGATCACCGAGTCGAAGATGTTCGAGTTCTCCTTCACGAGCCGCGCCGACGCGGTCTACACCAAGCGTGAGCTCCTCGTCGACGATGACGGCCGTCCACAGCAGCTCCCCTGGGAGGACTGGCGCGAAGGCGACGACGAGCACACGTCGGGCTGGATGCGGGCCACCTCGCCGTCGGGAGCCAAGGAGTACGAAGGCAGCGTGCAGTGGTCGGCGGAGCTCGGCTACGGCGTGCGGGCGCCCGAAGGCGGACAGAGCGACCGCCGCGACGACGAGGCGACCGGCAACATCTCGATCCGCGAGGTGCAGCGCGACAAGATCCCCGTCCGATACGGGGGGCGGGTGCGCTGATGGCGGTTCCGGTGCTGGCGGCGACGATCCCTGATGCGGCGACCTTTGCCATCGCCGGCTTGATCGCGCTCGCCGGGGCCTTCGGCGTGGTGCTGATGCGCAATCCCGTCCATTCGGCGCTGATGCTCGTCATGACCCTGTTCGGGGTGGCCGTCCTCTTCGTCGAGGAGAACGCCCAGTTCCTCGCCGCCGTCCAGGTCATCGTCTACGCCGGCGCGATCGTCGTGCTGTTCCTCTTCGTGATCATGCTGCTCGGCGTCGACAGGCGCGAGCGGCTGTTCGTCGAGACGTTCAGGGGCCAGCGGGTCCTCGTCCTGCTGCTCGGGGCGGCCGTGCTCGTCGAGGTGCTCCTTCTTGCCGGGGGCAACCACTGGACGACGGGGGCGACCTCGGTCGCGGCGCCGCTCAGCGGTGCCGCCGCCAACGGCGCGTCCGGTGCCACCGGCGTCGGCGGCGCAGCGCTGAACAACACCTCCGAGCTCGGTCGCTCGCTCTTCACCACCTACCTCCTCCCGTTCGAGGTGACCTCGGCGCTGCTCGTCGTCGCCGTGGTCGGCGCCGTCGTGCTCGCCCGGCGCCCCGAGCGACGCCCCGGCGCCCCGAGCTCCGCCGCTCCTGCGGCCGAGACGATCCCGAGCGACCAGCCCCTCGGCGACCCGCTCGGCGCAGCACCGGCGGCTGTGCCCGGCGGGCCCGCCACCCCTCGGCTGGTCGGGGAGCCGACAAGGGCCGCCCGACCCGGCGCCTGGATCGCCGGCGGCGAAGGAGATCCGACATGAGCGTGCCGGCCAGCTGGTACCTCGTGCTGGCGGCGGCGCTGTTCACGATCGGAGCCGTCGGCCTGCTCATCCGGCGCAACGTGCTCGTGATGTTCATGTGCGTCGAGCTCATGCTCAACGCCGCCAACCTCACCTTCGTCACCTACGCCAGGAAGCTGAACGACATCGGCGGGCAGGTGGCGGTGTTCTTCGTGCTCGTCGTCGCAGCAGCCGAGGTCGTCGTCGGACTCGGCATCATCGTCGCCATCTTCCGCCGCCGGTCCGGCGCCACCGCCGACGACGCTCACATCTTGAAGGGCTGAGCGTGGTCCACGTCGCGTACCTGATCCCGCTCTTCCCGCTCGCCGGGTTCGCCGTGCTGGCCGCCTTCGGGCGCCGGCTCGGCAATCCGTGGGCCGGTTGGGTGGCGACGGCGATGGTCTTCGCCTCCTTCGTCGCCACCTGCGTCGTGTTCGCCGGGCTCTTCGAGCTCGCACCGGCGGCGCGTCACGTCGACGAGCAGTGGTTCACCTGGTTCTCGGTCGACCGCCTGCGGGTGCCGGTCGGCGCCCTCGTCGATCCGCTGTCGATGACGATGGCCGTCTTCGTCACCGGCGTGAGCACGCTCATCCACCTCTACTCGATCGGCTACATGGAGCACGACGAGGACTTCTCGAAGTTCTTCGTCTACCTCAACCTCTTCGTCTTCTCGATGCTGATGCTCGTGCTCGGCGACAACTTCGTGCTGTCGTTCTTCGGCTGGGAGGGCGTCGGCGTCTGCTCCTACTTCCTCATCTCCTTCTGGTTCGAGCGGCCGTCGGCGGCTTCGGCGGGCAAGAAGGCGATGATCTACAACCGTCTCGGCGACGCCGGTTTCCTGCTCGGCATCTTCCTCATCTTCGAGACGACGCGCAGTGTCACCTACAGCGGCGTGCTCTCGCGGCTCGGCCACGTCTCCTCGGCGGATCTCACAGCGATCGCCCTGCTGCTCTTCCTCGGAGCAGTCGGCAAGTCGGCGCAGATCCCGCTCTATCCCTGGCTGGCGGATGCCATGGAGGGTCCGACACCGGTCTCGGCGCTCATCCATGCCGCCACCATGGTCACGGCCGGCGTCTATCTGATGTGCCGGATCAGCCCGATCCTGCATCTTGCCCCCGACGCGGCCCACACGATCGCCTGGATCGGGGCAGCGACCGCCTTCGTCGGGGCCACCAGCGCCTGTGCCCAGAGCGACATCAAAAAGGTGCTCGCCTACTCGACGGTCTCCCAG
>DAHUZG010000041.1 GCA_027306715.1 Acidimicrobiaceae bacterium | reverse complement strand
CGTGCGCCTCGGCGAGCGGCTGACCGAGCTGCAGCTGCTCGAGGCGCTGCTCATACCCTCGGGCGACAACATCGCCCGTACCTTGGCCGTCTGGGATGCCGGGAGCCAGCCCGCCTTCGTCGCTCGGATGAACGCCCTGGCCGAGGAGATGGACCTGCGCTCGACGCACTACGCCGACCCCGCCGGCCTCGACCCGCGCTCTTCTTCGACCCCGGCGGATCAAGTGGAGGTGGCCGCGGCGCTGATGGAGCAGCCGGCGCTGCGTTATGTCGTCAGCCAGGCCCGCCTGGCCTTCCCCGTGGCCGGGACGATCTGGAACTACAACCCTGCTCTCGGCGTCGACGGCATCGTGGGGGTGAAGTCCGGCTTCACCGACCCCGCCCAGGCATGCCTGGCGACCGCCGCCTGGGACGTCGTCGGCGGCCGCCGGGTGCTCGTCGTCGCCGTCAGCATGCACCAGCCCGACGGCCTCGGCGAGGCGGCCCAGGTCGACGAGCAGCTGCTCACCAACGCCGAGACGTCGCTCGAGACCTACACCGCCGTAGCCGCCGGGACCCCCGAGGCGCGGGTCGTGGCGCCGTGGTCGCGCGCCACGATCGAGGCGACCGCCGGCACGGCGGCGGTGGTGGTGGCGTGGCCAGGGTTGCACCTGACCGAGCAGGTCTCGCCGGGACCGGCGCTTCACCTGCACGTGCCGGCCGGGGCGCTCGCCGGGACGCTGACGCTGAGCGCCCCCGACGGGACGCTGGCGAGCGTCCCGCTCCGTCTCGACGCCCCGATCCCGCCGCTGTCGTCGACGCCCGTGGCGACCGACGGCTGACGGCTACGGCCAGGGGCAGAGAGCCGTGAGGGCGCGGGCGCCTGGCTCGAGCGCCAACCTCGGCGCCGGCTTCGATGCGCTCGCGCTGGCGCTCGACCTTCACGTCGAGGTCGGGGTGCGCCTTGCCGGCCGGCTCAGGGTGCGGACCGAAGGGGAGGGCGCAGAGCTTCCGCAGGACGAGACACACCTGGCGGCGCGGGTCGCCTGCCACGTGGCGGGCCACGACCGCCTCGAGGTCCTCGTGCGCTCCGAGCTGCCGCCGGCGCGCGGCCTCGGCTCCTCGGCCGCCCTCGCCGCCGCTGCCGCCGCCGCGGCCGGTGCACCCGACCCGCTGACGGTGGCGGCGAAGTTCGAGGGCCATCCCGAGAATGCCGCCGCCTCGGTGCTCGGGGGCCTCGTCGCCGCCACGACGAGCAGGGGCCGTCCCGTCGCCGTGCGGCTGCCGCTCGACGACCGGTTGCGCTTCGTGCTGATCGTTCCCGAGCGCCGGCTCTCCACCGCCGCCGCCCGTGCGGTCCTTCCCGCACAGGTCCCCTTCGAGGATGCCGTGGCGAACCTGCAGAGCCTGGCGCTGCTGCTCGCCGGCCTTGCCGACGCCCCCTCGCTGCGCCCTGAGGCCGGTGCCGAGCGCCTCCACCAGCGCCAGCGGGCGGCCCTCTTCCCCGAGGCGCCGGAGCTGCTCGCCCGCCTCCGGGAGGCAGGGGCGACGGTCTCCTGCTGGTCGGGAGCGGGCCCGAGCTTGCTCGGTATCTGCACCGACGACCGCACGGCCGCCGCCGTGCTCGCCGCCGGCGAGGTGGCGCTCGCCGCAGCCGGCGTCGCCGGGCGTGCCCTCGAGCTCGCCCCGGCGGCGGGGCTGTCGGTCGAAGCCGAATGAGCCCCCGGGGCGGGCAGCCACGCTCAGAGGCCGGGCCCCGCCTGCCGGCGCGCCAGGTCAGCCGACTGCTTCTGCCCCCGTGCCGGCGCCCCCTGCCTCCGCCTCGGCGAGCACCTGAGCGAGGGTGTTCCAGGAGAGCGTGGCGCACTTGATGCGGACCGGGAACTTGACCACGCCCTGCAGGGCGGCGAGCTCGCCGAGCGACTCGACGTCGACGGGCGCCGGCTCGTCCGCCTCGTCCGCTTCGACTGCGCCTTCGCCGCCGCGTGCGCGTGAGACGCCGCCGGCCTCGCCGCCGAGGCTCGACTCGTGGATCGACATCATCGACTTGAAGGCCCGCAAGAGCCGGCGCGCCTCGGCGACCGGTTGGCCCTTCACCGCCGCCGACATCATCGACGCCGACGACTGACTGATCGAGCAGCCCTGGCCGCTGATCCGGACGTCAGTGACGACGCCGTCCTCGACAGCCGCGTAGACGACCACCTCGTCGCCGCAGAGCGGGTTGAAGCCCTCGGCGCGGTGGGCCGGCGGGGTGGCGAGCTCGCCCCGATTGCGCGGCGAGCGGTAGTGGTCGAGGATGATCTCGCGGTAGAGGTCTTCCAGGTTCTCGCGGTAGACGTCGCCGAGACCGCTCATCTGCTCCCTCTCTCGCTGGTGCCGGTGCTGGTGCCGGTGCCGGTGCCGGTGTCGCCTCGCCGCTCGTGCCGCGACCGCCGGAGGTCCATCAGGCGAAAAAGTCGGCGACCGCGCGAAGCGCTCCGACGAGCTCGGAGACGTCGTCCTCGTCGTTGTACAGGTAGAGCGAGGCCCGCGTGGTCGCCTGCACGCCGAGGCGGCGCATCAGCGGCTTGGCGCAATGGTGGCCGGCCCGCACGCACACCCGGCGCGAGTCGAGGACCTGGGCGACGTCGTGGGGGTGGAGGTCTTTGAAGGCGAAAGAGATGGCCCCCCCGCGCCTGCCGAGCGCCGGGTCCGGCCCGAAGATCGTGATGTCCTCGCCGAAGGCGTCCTGCAGCCGGCCGACGGCGTGCGCCGTGAGCGAGTCCTCGTGCTCGGCCACCGCCTCGAGGCCGATCGCCTCGAGGTACCGGATCGCCGCGTGGAGGCCGATCGCCTCGGCGATCGGCGGCGTGCCGGCCTCGAACTTCCAGGGCAGCTCGTTCGGCGTGAAGCCGTCGAGGCGCACGTCGCGGATCATCTCGCCGCCGCCGAGGAACGGCGGCATCGCCTCGAGCAGCTCCTCGCGGCCGTAGAGGACGCCGATCCCGGTCGGGCCGAGCATCTTGTGACCGGTGAATCCGAGGAAGTCCACGCCGAGGGCGGCGACGTCGACCGGCCGGTGGGGCACGAGCTGGGCGGCGTCGGCGAGCACGACGGCACCGGCGTCGTGGGCGGCGGCGACGAGCGGCTCCAGATCGACGACGGTGCCGAGGACGTTCGAGGCGCAGGTGATGCCGAGCAGCTTGGCGCCGTCGAGAAGCTCGTCGAGATTGGAGAGCTCGAGCCGGTAGTCCTCCCCGAGGCGCAGGTAGCGCAGCTCGAGCTGGCGCTCCTCGGCCAGCATCAGCCAGGGGACGAGGTTGGCGTGGTGCTCGATCTCTGTGAGGACGATGGCGTCGCCGGGCGCCAGGTTCGCCCGTCCCCAGCTGTAGGCCACGAGGTTGACCGCCTCGGTGACGTTCTTGGTGAACACGATCTCGGTCGCCGGCCGGGCGGCTCCGATCAACCGTCCGGCGGCGTGCCGGGCTGCTTCGAAGCGCCGGGTCGCCTCCTCGGCGATGGCGTAGACGCCACGGTGGACGTTGGCGTGGGTGGTCTCGTAGTAGTCGTCCATCGCCTCGAGCACCTGGCGCGGCCGCTGCGAGGACGCCGCCGAGTCGAGATAGACGAGGCGGCCGCCGGCATGGGGCGCCATGAGGAGCGGGAAGTCCCGGCGCACTGCCACCGGGTCGAGCCCCGAGACGGCCGCCCCCGTCCCCGCCGCGCCGCTCACCGCCGCCACGCCTCGTACCCCTCGCGCTCGAGACGCTCGGCAAGCTCGGGGCCCCCGCTCGCGGCGATGCGCCCGGCGACGAGGACGTGCACGGCGTCGGGCTCGAGCTCCTCGAGCAGCTTGCGGTAGTGGGTGACGACGACGACGCCGAGGTCGGGGCGGCGCGAGCGCACCTCGCGCACCCCGCGGGCGACGATGCGCAGGCCGTCGATGTCGAGGCCGGAGTCGGTCTCGTCGAGGACGGCGAGCTCGGGCTCGAGGAGCGCCATCTGGAGGATCTCGTTGCGCTTCTTCTCGCCGCCGGAGAACCCCTCGTTGAGGTGGCGCTCAGCAAATGCGGGATCCATCCCGAGGCGGCTCAGCCACTCCCGCAGCTGGACGCGGATCTCGAGCACGGAGATCTCGTTGCCGCGCCGCGCTGTCACCGCCTGGCGCAAGAACTGCGAGACCGGGACCCCGGGGATCTCCTCGGGGTACTGGAAGGCGAGGAACATCCCCGCCTTGGCGCGGGCGTCGGCGGCCCAGCCGGTGACGTCCTCGCCGAGGAAGAGCACCCTGCCCGAGGTGACGCGGTAGGACGGGCTGCCTGCCAGGACGCCGGCGAGCGTGGACTTGCCCGAGCCGTTCGGGCCCATCACGGCGTGGAGCTCGCCGCGGCGCACGGTGAGGTTAACGCCGTGCAGGATCTCGGCGGGGTCTCCGCTCGTGGCGACCGCTTCGGCGTGGAGCGCCTCGACGGCGAGCAACGGGGTGATCTCGGACACGTCTGCCATGTTAGAGCCGCTTCCGGATTATCACTACAGCGATAGTGGAAACCCAGCGCCTGCGGGCCGCTCGCGCCGGCAGCGACCTGTTCCCAGCCCCGGGCCTCACCAGCCCCGGTCTATCCACTCGTCGAGGTGGGGGCTCTCGCGGCCGATGCTCGTGTCGGTGCCGTGGCCGGGGAGCACGAGCGTCTCGGGCGGCAGAGCGGCGAACAGGCGGCGGTCGATCGACTCGACGATGGTCGGGAAGTCGCCGAGGTCGGTAGCGGTGTTGCCGGGACCTCCGGGGAACAGCGTGTCGCCGGAGAAGAGCAGCGGGGAGCCCTCGACGCGAAAGCACATCGAGCCGGGCGTGTGCCCGGGGGTGAGGATCGTGCGCAGGCGCAGCCTTCCGACCTCGATGATGCTGTCGTCGTCGAGGAGCAGGTCGTAGGAGGGCAGCATGCCGGCGTCCTCGGCGGTGACGGCGACCTCGTAGCCGGCGTCGCGCATCGCCGGCACCGCCTGGATGTGGTCCCAGTGGCCGTGGGTCTCGACCACCTTGCGGACGCCGAGGCGCCTGGCGAGCTCGAGCAGCTTGTCGTGCTCGTTGGCGGCGTCGATGAGCAGCGCCTCGCCTGTCTGCTTGCAGCGGAGGACGAAGACGTTGTTGTCCATCGGCCCGACGACGAGCCGGTGGACCTCGAGCGCTGAGTCCTCGAAGTGGAAAGCCGAGGCGGCCGGTTCGTCGTCGAGAGGTTCGTCGGCAGGCATGACGACGAGCGTAGGAGCGCGCCGTGCACGTCCCGGCAAGTCGCCGGGTCGCCGGCCGCCACGTTTCCGCGGGAACGTCGCGCCCGCCCGCTCGGCTGCGCCCGCTCGGCTGCCGGCGGCCTCGCCTGCTCGGGCGCTGGCGCGTCGCCTGCCGCGGAAAATCCGGCAGCCATCGCCCACCTCCGGCGTCCGGCCGGATAGATTGTGCCCACCAGAGAGAGGAGGTGGTCCAACTGCACGATCAACGTTTTGGGACCCTGGAGGTGGCTGGCCGCTAGGCGGCACGCTGGGACCACCTGGTGAGACCCAACCAGTCGCCCTCGGGAGCATCCGGCCGGGAGCTCGTCCCCCCCGGAGAAATACGGATCACCGAGCCTTTCCAGTATGAACCGAGGGTCCTTCGGGACCCGGCAGAGGGGCGCTTCGGCGCCCCTCTGCCGCGCCTGCGCCCGCCCGCCGGGAGCCCGCCCGCTCAGCCTCTGCGGGCCCGCCCGCCGGATCGCCGCCCCGCAGCACCCGCTGCCGGCCGGCGGCGCGAAGCGGCCGGGTCGGTAGCGTGGCCGCCCGCTGCCGGCGACTTGGCTGCCAGCTTCAGCGTCGTCTTGTAGGCACGCACCTCGGCGAGCGTCTCGGGGCTCTCGATGTCGGCGATCGACATCCTCGTCCCCTCCTCGCCGAACTTCCCGGCCGCCTCCCTCCAGCCCGGCGGGGTCACCTCGAGCTGCTTGCCGAGCAGGGCGACGAAGATCCGCGCCTTCTGCTCGCCGAAGCCGGGCAGCCGGCGGACGCGGGCGAGCAGCTCCGTCCCGTCGGGAGCCGTCGTCCAGACCGCCGCCGCGTCGCCGCCGTAACGGTCGACGAGATGGCGGGCGAGCTCGCCGACGCGCTCGGCCATCGCCGCCGGGAACCGGTGAAGCGCCGGTCGCTTGGAGAAGGCGGCGACGAGCCGGTCGGGGTCGACGGCGGCGACGGCTGCCGCCTCGAGCGGCACGTCGAGCCGGCGGGAGAGCTCGAGGGGGGCGCTGAAGGCCCGCTCGAGCGGGATCTGCTGGTCGAGGACCATGCCGACGAGCAGCGCGAAAGGATCCTCGCTGAGCAGCCGGTCGGCTTCGGGTTGCTGGCTCAGGTGCAGCACGGCGGCCTTCACCTCAGGCGTCGCGGGGGTCGACGGCTTCGGGGTCGATGCCGTAGGCGGCGATCGCAGTCGCCACCTCCTCGGCCTTGGCCTCGCCGGCAGCGGCGAGGGCGGCAAGGACGGCGACGACGACGTGCTCGGCGTCGATCTCGAAGTGCCGCCGCAGCGCCGAGCGGGTGTCGGAGCGACCGAATCCGTCCGTGCCGAGCGGGGTGAAGGGCGCCGGCACGAAGCGGGCGATCTGGTCGGGGACCGCCTTCAAGTAGTCCGAGACCGCCACGACCGGGCCGCCGCCCGGTGCCAGCTCCCGGCTGACCACCGGCTGGCGCGGAGCCGAGCCGGGATGGAGGCGGTTCCAGCGCTCGATCGAGAGGGCGTCCTCGCGCAGGCTCTTCCAGCTCGTCACCGACCAGGCCTCGGCCGAGACGTTCCACTCGTCGGCGAGAAGCTCGCGGGCCCGCATCGCCGCCTGCCACGCCGTCCCCGAGAAGAGCAGCGTCGCCTGCCGAACGGGCGCGTCGGCGGCAGCCCCCGCTCCCGGGGCGACCGGGGCCGGGCCGGCGAAGCGGTACATCCCGCGCACGACCCCCTCGCGGACGCGCTCGGCGTCCGCCGGCGCCAGCGCCGGCATCGGGTAGTTCTCGTTGTAGAGCGTGATGTACCAGAGGCTGTCCTGGCCGTCGGGCCCGTACATCTCCTCGATGCCGGCCTCGATGAGGATCGCCATCTCGTAGGCGAAGGCCGGGTCGTAGGCCTTCAGGTTGGGCACCACCGAGGCGAGCAGCTGCGAGTGGCCGTCCTCGTGCTGGAGGCCCTCGCCGTTCATTGTCGTCCGGCCGGCCGTGCAGCCGAGGAGGAAGCCGCGACCGCGGGCATCGGCGCACTGCCAGACGAGGTCGCCGACGCGTTGGAAGCCGAACATCGAGTAGAAGAGGAAGAAGGGCAGCATCGGCTGCGACCAGTTGGCGTAGGAGGTCGCCGCGGCGATGAAGCTTGCCATCGAGCCGGCCTCGGTGATCCCCTCCTCGAGCAGCTGGCCGCTCTCGGACTCGGCGTACTGGAACATCATCCCGGCGTCGACCGGGGTGTAGCGCTGGCCGCCGGCGGCGTAGATCTTGAACTCCGAGAACATCGCGTCGAGGCCGAAGGTGCGTCCCTCGTCGGGAATGATCGGCACCACGAAGCGACCGACCTCGGGGTCGCGCAGCAGGTTGCGCAAGAGCCGGGCGAAGGCCATCGTCGTCGAGACGGCCTGGCCGCGCGACCCTGCGGCGAACTCGGCGAAATCCGCCGCTTGCGGGCGGGCAAGGCCTGTCGCGCCCTTGCCCCGCACCACCCGCCGCGGCAGCGCCCCGCCGAGCAGGCGCCGCCGGGCGGTGAGGTACTCGAAGGCGGCGGAGCCGGGCTCGGGCCGGTAGTACGGGGGCTCCTCGGCGTCGAGTGCCGCGTCGGGGATCTCCTCGTGCAGGTAGAGCCGGTCGCGAAGTGTCCGCAGCTGGTCGTGGGTCATCTTCTTGATCTGGTGGGTGGCGTTCCGGGCCTCGATCTCGGGGCCGAGCGTCCAGCCCTTCACGGTCTTCGCGAGGATCGCCGTCGGCGATCCGGTGTGCTCGGCGGCGGCCTTGTAGGCGGCGTAGAGCTTGCGGTAGTCGTGGCCGCCGCGGGGCAGCGACTGCAGCTCTTCGTCGGAGAGGTGCTCGATCATCGCCCGAAGGCGCGGGTCCGGCCCGAAGAAGTGCTCGCGGATGTAGGCGCCCGACTCGATGACGTACTTCTGGAAGTCGCCGTCAGGGGTCTCGTTCATCTTGTTGACGAGCACGCCGTCGACGTCGCGGGCGAGGAGCTCGTCCCAGCGCGAGCCCCAGACCACCTTGATCACGTTCCAGCCGTTGCCGCGCAGCTCCGCCTCGAGCTCTTGGATCACCTTGCCGTTGCCGCGTACGGGGCCGTCGAGCCGCTGCAGGTTGCAGTTGACGACGAAGACGAGGTTGTCGAGCTCTTCTCGCGCCGCCAGGCCGAGCCCGGCGCGTGTCTCGGGCTCGTCGAACTCGCCGTCGCCGACGAAGCACCAGACGCGGGTCGCACTCGTGTCGACGAGCCGCCGGTGCAGCAGGTAGCGGTTGAAGCGCGCCTGGTAGACGGCCGCGAGCGGGCCGAGCCCCATCGACACCGTCGGGTACTCCCAGAAGCCGGGCATGAGCCGCGGGTGCGGGTAGCTCGAGAGCCCGTGGCCGGCGACCTCGAAGCGGAAGTTGTCGAGGTGCTCCTCGTCGAGGCGGCCCTCGACAAAGGCGCGGGCGTAGATCCCGGGCGAGGCGTGGCCCTGGAAGTAGACCTGGTCGCCGGCCGCCCCGTCGTCCTTGCCGCGGAAGAAGTGGTTGAATCCGACCTCGTAGAGCGACGCCGAGCTGGCGTAGGTGGAGAGGTGCCCGCCGATGCCGGCGTCGCGCATGTTCGCCCTCGTCACCATCACCGCCGCGTTCCAGCGGATGTAGGCGCGGATGCGCCGCTCGAGGTACTCGTCGCCGGGGAACCACGGCTCCTCGTCGGCGGGGATGGTGTTGACGTACGGAGTCGACACGGTGGCGGGGAAGCCGACCTGGCTCTGGCGGGCGCGCTCCAACAGCTTCATGAGAAGGAAGCGGGCGCGGGACTTGCCGCGCGACTCGACGACGGCGTCGAAGGAGTCCAGCCATTCGGTGGTCTCCCCGGCGTCGATGTCGGGAACCTGGTGCGAGAAGCCGTCGAAGATCACGTGCGACAGTCTTACCGAAGACGCCTGCCGGTCGCACCTGCGGGACGCTCCGGCCGGTCGCTCCGGCCGGGTCGCACGAACCGATCGCAGCAGCTTCGGCCACCGACGTAGCCTTGCCCGGTGCCGCCTCCAGCTCTCCGCCCGCTCCCGCCCGCCGAGGCCGGGCGGACCGTCGTCTTCACCGACGGCGCCTGTCTCGGCAACCCGGGACCGGGCGGCTGGGCCTGGGCGATCTCCGACGAGCGGTTCGCCTGCGGGGCGACCCCGCGCACGACCAACCAGCGGATGGAGCTGACGGCGGTGCTGCGGGCGACCGAGGCGCTGCGGGGGCCCCTCGAGGTGGTGAGCGACTCCACCTACGTCGTCAACTGCTTCCGCGACCGCTGGTGGGCCGGCTGGCGGGCGCGGGGCTGGCGCGGCTCCAAGGGCACGCCGGTAGCCAACCGCGACCTCTGGGAGCCGCTCGTCGCCGAGGTCGTCGACGCCCGGCCGGGCCAGATCCGATTCCGCTGGGTGAAGGGTCATGCCGGCGATCCGATGAACACCCTCGTCGACCGGCTCGCCAACACCGCCGCCCGCGAGCAGCCGCTGGCAGTGACGGGGACGATTGACGACCGATGATTGATGACTAATGTGGTCAGGATTCCGATGAGCTATCAGACCAGTCACCTCGACGCCCTCGAGGCCGAGGCGGTGCACGTCATCCGCGAGGTGATCGCCGAGTTCGAGCGGCCGGTGCTGATGTTCTCGGGCGGCAAGGACTCGGCGGTGCTGCTCCACCTCGCCCTCAAGGCCTGCTGGCCGGGCCCGGTGCCGTTCCCGGTGCTGCACGTCGACACCGGCCACAACTTCCCCGAGGTGATCGACTTCCGAGACCGGCGTGTCGCCGAGCTCGGGCTCCGCCTCGAGGTGGCCTCTGTGCAGGGGGCGATCGACCGGGGCGAGCTCTCCGAGGATCGCCGCCCCGGCGCCAGCCGCAACCGGCTGCAGACCCACAGCCTGCTGCGAGCGATCGAGTCCGCCCACTACGACGCCGTCTTCGGCGGCGGCCGGCGCGACGAGGAGAAGGCGCGGGCCAAAGAGCGCGTCTTCTCGCTGCGCGACGAGTTCGGCCAGTGGGACCCGCGCCGCCAGCGGCCCGAGCTGTGGAACCTCTACAACACCCGCCACCGCCCCGGCGAGCACTTCCGGGTGTTCCCCCTGTCGAACTGGACCGAGCTCGACGTGTGGCAGTACATCGCCGGCCAGGGGATCGAGCTGCCGACGATCTACTTCGCCCACACCCGTCACGTCTTCCGCCGCGACGGGATGCTGCTCGCCCTCGGGCCGTTCACCGCCCCGCGTGACGGGGCGGCCGACGAGGCGCCGTTCAGCGCCACCGTGCGCTACCGCACCGTCGGCGACATGACCTGCACCGCCGCCGTCGAGTCGCTCGCCGCCGATGTCGTGCAGGTGATCGCCGAGACCGCAGCCAGCCGCATCTCCGAACGGGGGGCCACCCGCGCCGACGACCGCGCCAGCGAGGCGGCGATGGAGGACCGGAAGCGGGAGGGCTACTTCTGATGGAGCTGCTCCGTTTCGCCACCGCGGGCTCGGTGGACGACGGCAAGTCGACACTCATCGGCCGGCTGCTCTACGACTCCAAGCAGATCTTCGAGGACCAGCTCGAGGCGGTCGAGCGCACGAGCCTCGCCCGGGGCGACGACTACGTCGACCTGGCGCTGCTGACCGACGGGCTGCGGGCCGAGCGCGAGCAGGGGATCACGATCGACGTCGCCTACCGCTACTTCGCCACGCCGAAGCGGAAGTTCATCATCGCCGACACCCCCGGGCACACCCAGCACACCCGCAACATGGTGACCGGTTGCTCGACCGCCGACCTCGTCATCATCCTCGTCGACTCCCGCAACGGGATCACCGAGCAGACCCGCCGCCACGCCACCATCGCCTCCCTGCTCGGCATCCCCCACCTCGTCGTCTGCGTCAACAAGATGGATCTCGTCGGCTGGTCCGAGTCCCGCTTCGAGGAGGTCCGCGCCGAGGTCGAGGCGTTCAGCTCGCGCCTGGCGATCGCCGACATGACGTTCATCCCGATCTCGGCGCTGACCGGCGACAACGTCGTCGAGCGCTCTCCGGCGATGCCGTGGTTCAAGGGCACCTCGTTGCTGCACCACCTCGAGGAGCTGCACATCGCCTCGGACCGCAACCTCATCGACCTCCGCTTCCCGGTGCAGTGGGTGGTCCGGCCGCGCAGCGCCGAGCACCACGACTACCGCGGTTACGCCGGCCAGGTGGCGGCGGGGGTGATGCAGCCCGGCGACGAGGTCGTCGTCCTCCCGCTCGGCTTCTCGACCCGCATCGCCTCGATCGAGACCGCCGACGGCCCGCTCGAGGCGGCCTTCCCGCCGATGTCGGTGATCGTCCGGCTCGCCGACGACCTCGACGTCTCGCGCGGCGACCTCATCTGCCGCCCGCGCAACCGTCCGGTCGTCTCCCAGGAGCTCTCGGCGATGGTCTGCTGGATGTCCGAGCAGCCGCTCCGCGTCGGCGCCAAGCTCGCCATCAAGCACACCTCGCGCTGGGCCCGTGCGCTCGTCTCCGAGCTGCAGTACCGCCTCGACATCAACACCTTGCACCGCGACCGCGACGCCGGAGAGCTGCGCCTCAACGACATCGGCCGCGTCGACCTGCGGACGACGACGCCGCTGTTCTTCGACGAGTACCGCCACAACCGGGCGACGGGCAGCTTCATCCTCGTCGACGAGTCGACAAGCGCCACCGTGGCGGCGGGGATGATCCGCCGTGCCGGCGCCTGAGCCTCGGTGGGCGCAGGCGCCACGGTCTGGCTGACCGGGCTCTCGGGGTCGGGGAAGTCGACGATCGCCGTCGCAGTGCAGGCGCTGCTCGCCGGCACGGGACGAGTGAGCGTCGTGCTCGACGGCGACGACCTGCGGGAGGGCCTCAACGCCGACCTCGGCTTCTCGCCCGAGGACCGGGCGGAGAACGTCCGCCGCGTGGGGGAGGTCGCCCTCCTGCTGGCGCGCCACGGGCTCGTCACGCTGGCGCCGGTGATCAGCCCTTACGCCTCCGGGCGCGAGGCCGTCCGCCGCCGCCACGCCGGGCACGGCGTCGGCTTCCTCGAGGTCCACGTCGCCACCCCGCTCGAGGAGTGCGAGCGGCGCGACGCGAAGGGTCACTACGCCCGCGCCCGCTCCGGCGAGCTGCCCGCCTTCACCGGGGTGAGCGACCCCTACGAGATCCCCGCCCGACCCGGGCTCACCCTCGACACCTCCGGGCGCGACGTCGAGGAGTGCGCGGCCGAGGTCCTCCGGGCGCTCGAGCCGCTGCTCGGTCGCCACGCCGTCGCCGACAGGCTCTAGGCTGGGCGGGCTCGACACCAGCTGCGCGGCTCCTCCCGACGTGCCTGAGTACCGGGGTGCCCTGAGTACCGGGGTGCGTTGACGAGCCATCCCGGCCGGGTGGCCCGGCGGACTGGCCCGGCGGACTGGCCCGGCGGGGCGCCGCCCGGCAGGATGTGCATCCGGTCGGGCCGGCACGCCGGTTCGCGCGGCGGGTCGGGAAGTCGGCCTCCGGCGCGCCGGGGCAGCCGGCGAAGCAGCAGTGGGGGAGGGCTCGAGCCGGTGCAAGGACGGTCGGGTGCAGGTACTGCCGGTGCGAGTGGGGCCGGTGCAACTGGGAGGTGGGTTCGATCCCCGAGGATGCTGAGCTGAGCGGCCGGTACGACATCGTCGTCATCGGCGGAGGGCCGGGCGGCTACGCCGCGGCGCTGTACGGAGCGGCTGCCGGCCTCTCGATCGCGGTCATCGAGAAGGAGAAGGTCGGCGGCACCTGCTTGCACCGCGGGTGCATCCCGGCCAAGGAGCTGCTCGAGACGGCGAGCGTGTTCCGCACCGTGGCGGGCGCCAAGGAGTTCGGCGTGCAGGCCGCTCAGCCGAGCGTCGACCTGGCGGTCAGCATGGACCGGAAGCGTCGCGTCGTCGACCAGCTGCACCGCGGCCTCGAGGGGCTGATGCGGTCGCGCCGGATCACCATCGTGGCCGGCACCGGCCAGCTGCTCGACAGCCGGATCGTCGCTGTCACCGACCCCGACGGCAACGTCTCGCGCCTCAGTGGACGGCACGTCATCCTCGCCAGCGGCTCGGTGCCGCGCACGATCCCGGGCTTCGAGCCCGACGGGCGCCTCGTGCTCACCTCCGACGAGGTCCTCGAGCTGGCGTCGATCCCGCCCTCGGTCGTCGTCGTCGGCGGCGGCGCGATCGGCTGCGAGTTCGCCTCGATGCTCGCCGACCTCGGCTCGCAGGTGACCCTCCTCGAGGCGCTGCCGGGCCTGCTCCCCGGCTGCGACCCCGACGTCGCCGAGGTCGTCGTCAAGTCCTTCCGCCGCCGCGGCATCCAGGTCCACACCGGAGTCACCGTCCACGGCCACGAGCCGAACGGTCACGGCACGACGGTGCGATTCGGCGACGGGAAGCACGTCGACGTCGACTCGGTCGTCGTCTCGGTCGGGCGCCGCGCCTTCTCCGACGGCCTCCTCGGCGAGGGAACCGGCGTGCGTCTCGACGGGCGCGGCTTCGTCGAGGTCGACGAGTGGATGCGGACCGGCGCGGAGCACGTCTTCGCCGTCGGCGACCTCGTCGCCACGCCCCAGCTGGCGCACGTCGGTTTTGCCGAGGGGATCCTCGTCGTCAAGCAGATCCTCGAGGAGCCGGCCGTGCCGGTGAGCTACGGAGCCGTCCCGTGGTGCATCTACTGCCACCCCGAGGTCGCTTTCGTCGGGATGACCGAGGAGGGCGCCCGCGCTGCCGGTCACGACGTGATCGTCAAGAAGGACCCCTACGGCGGCAACGGCCGGGCACGGATCGTCGGCGAGACCGAGGGGATGGTCAAGGTGATCTGCGAACGCCGTCCCGACGGCCGCGCCGGGCGCCTGCTCGGCGTTCACATGGTCGGGCCCTGGGTGACCGAGCAGCTCGGCCAGGCCTATCTGTCGGTCAACTGGGAAGCGACACCCGACGAGATCGCCCAGTACATCCAACCGCACCCGACGCTGTCCGAGACCTTCGGCGAGACCGTGCTCGCCCTGACTGGAAGGGGCCTTCACGTTGGCTGATGTCACGATGCCTCAGCTCGGCGAGACCGTCACCGAGGGCACGATCATCCGCTGGCTGAAGCAGGTCGGCGACACCATCGCGCAGGACGAGGCGCTGTTCGAGGTCTCGACCGACAAGGTCGACTCCGAGGTGCCGTCGCCGGCGGCCGGAGTGCTGTCGGAGATCCTCGTCCAAGAAGGTGAGACCGTCGATGTCGGAGCACGGCTGGCGGTGATCGGGGCAGCCGGCTCTGCCGGTCCCCCTGCCGCGCCCCCGGCTCCGGCGCCCGGCGCCGCCGCGCCCGCCGCGCAGGCCGCCGCGCAGGTGCCGGCCCCGTCCGCAGCGCTCTTCGAGCGGTCCGGGCCCGTGCCGCCGGCGCCGGCGGCGACCTTCTCCGGGGTTCCGCCCGTCCCGCCGGCGAC
>DAHUZG010000032.1 GCA_027306715.1 Acidimicrobiaceae bacterium | reverse complement strand
GTGTAGCCGACGTCGATGGTGCCGGCGTCGACGAAGCCGACGAGGTAGGAGCCGGTCGCCGCGAGATAGGCGACCGCCGCCGCCGAGGCGCCGTGGGCCGCCATGAAGCCGACGATGCAGGCCTTCACCTCGGCGGCGCTCGGCGCCGGGTGGCGGGCGAGGATGCAGGTCTCGGCCACCCTCGCCTGGTCCTTCAGCGCGGCCGGCCACACGGCGCTCGGCCCGATCGGCGCCGGCGCCGCTGCGCCGCGGGAGATCGCCACCGCCGACCAGGTGCCGCCGCCGTCGCGGGTCATGAGCAGCTTGTCGGGGACAACACCGCCCCCGGGGTGCCCGTCGATCACCACGCCCTCGGCCGGGGTAACAAAGGCGAGGTCGACAAGGCCTGCCCCGCCGTCGGGCAGCATCTTCGCGGTCCAGTCGCGCCCGGCGTCGGTGGATCGGTAAAGGACGCTCGCCCCCGAGCTGGCCGAGACGACGAGGACCTGCCGGCTCGCGGCGGCGAGCCCGGCGGCAAGGCCCCCGAGCGGTGGCCGGCCGGCGAGGCGGGTGCTGACGCCGCCGTCGGTCGATGCCAGCACCTCTTTCGCCTCCTGGCCGGCGCCGGGGTTGCCGGCGCACAGCTCGAAGAGGACCGATCCGCCGGGGGAGGCGAGGGCCGCCAGATCGGTCGCCTGGGCCGGCTCGAAGCAGGGGTCGGGGACTCGCTCCCAGGAGGCCCCGGCGTCGCTCGTGCGCCAGATCGCCGTCGCCGCGGCGTACGGCCTCCTCGGCCCCAGCGCCACCCAGCCGTCACGCCCGTCGAGCACGATGAGGTCCTCGCCAAAGCCGGTCACGCCCGCCACGGCTCGCCACGAGCTCGAGCCGAGCGGCGCACGCTCGAGCCTGAGCGACGGCGCGCTGCAGCCGGCGCTCGAGGGGTCACAGCTCCCGACGACGGCCTCGGCGAAGCCCCCGGATGCAGCGAGCGCGAGGACCGGGCCGCCGAGTCGCACCTCGGACCAGCTCGCTGACCCATCGGTCGTCACCCACAGCCCCGGGCCGTAGGCGAAGCCGTCGGAGGCGTCGGCGAAGACGAGCTTGCCCACCGAGCTCCCTCCGGCGGTCACGCCACCGCCGGGCACCGAGAGCGCCGTTCGGGGCGCCTTCAGCCCGAACCAGCTCCGGCCGCCGTCAACGGTGCCGACAAGAGAGGTGCACGGCGCCTGTGCGCAGGCGGCGGTGCCGAGCACGAAGCCGGTGGAGGCGGAGACGAAGCTCGCCGAGGCGGGCTCGAAGCGGACAGGGACCGGCGACGCGCCGCGGGCGACGCTCGCCCGCCAGGCCGGGGCCGCCCGCCCGGCCTGGGTCGGCCCGAGCGGGCCGAGGACGGCGGCGGCTGACACGAGCACGCCGACCAGTGCCGTCGACCGCCTGTGCTGCGGGCATGCGATCCCACGCATGGTCCCCTCCTCGCCCACCGGCTCCTCCTGCACGCCCTGTGCCACAGCGCTACGGCGGGGTTCCCCGGTGGCACGCCGACGACCTCGCAGCGCACCGCCAGCCAGAGCATAGGTCCACCTGTGCGACCATGTCCTCGCGACCGAAATGAGACTAGACCGCCGGCTCGCCGAGAGGCAGCATGAAGCGCACGCAGCACGAGGCACGATATAGGTGGTGACAGGATGCGAGCCACAGCGCGCCAAGTCGTCTTCTCGCGGCCCGTAGCGCTGCTCGCCGGCGCGGCGCTGGCCCTCGCGGCCATCACGCCGGCAGCAGTAGCAGCGAGCGCCGGGGCGATCCCGCCGAGCGGTCAGGTGGTGGCACTCGGCGTGCGAGCGCACGAGCGAGCCGGCGGCGCGAGTGCCGCGATCACCGGCGGCGGCCTCATCGCCTTCCAGGACGCCCAGGGGATCGGCGTCATCGACCCGCAAAGCGGGCGGCAGCGCCTGC
>DAHUZG010000030.1 GCA_027306715.1 Acidimicrobiaceae bacterium | reverse complement strand
CGAGCAGGTCGCCGGTGAGCGGGTAGGTCGTCTCCTCGTCGCCGTCCTCGACCGCCAGCTCCCGAAGCGTCGCCCGCATCTCCCCCTCGGCCGGCTCCAGGCAGCGCCGGCAGGCTCCCCGCCAGCGTCCCTCGACGGTGCCGCTGACGAGGATGCCGTCGTGCACCGACTCGAGCACGCCGCTGAAGCGCACCGGTGCGCCTTCGGGCACCTGCGAGCCGCTCACGAACAGCTCGGGGATCTCCTGGACGACCTCGACCTCACGCCTCGTCCCGGGGGCCCGGCGCAGCGCCCCGATCTCGACGACGAAAGGATGATCGTGACGGGTACGTCGCATCTCAGCTCAGCTCAGGTCCTGGTCGAAGAACGCCTCCTCGGCGCCGCTCGTCGAGGAGAGCTCGTCGAGTCCGCCGTCGGAGTCGATGGTCGGCACCACGGTGAGCCGCTCGCGACCGGCGTGCACGGTGCGCATCGTGCGATCGAGCACGATCTCGAACGCAGCCAGCTTCCGGTCGACGTAGTCGTCGGCCTCGTGGCGCACGCGGCGGCCGTCGGCCTCGGCCTGCTCGACGATCCGCTCCGCGTGGTGGCGCGCCTGGCGCACGATCTCGGTCCGCTGCACCAGGTACTGCGCCTGCGAGCGCGCGGCGTCGAGCAGCTCGTCGGCCTCGCGCTCGGCGCGCACCCGCAGCTCCTCGTGGTCCTGCAGCACCCTGCGGGCGTTGAGGAGCTCGCCCGGCAGCTCCTCGCGGGCCGCCTCGAGCATCCCGAGCACCTCCTCGCGGGCGATGATCGCCGACGACGAGAGCGGCATCGACTTCGCCCGCTCGACGACCTCGATCAGCTCCTCGATCAGCTCGGCGACGCCGTGCCGGCCGTTCTCGGGCTCGGAAGGGACGAACAGCTCGTGGGAGTCGATCTCGCCGAGGTCGGTCGGGTCACTCACCGAAGCGCTCCTTCATACGGCTCGCCACGACGGCGGGGACGAAGGCGCTCACGTCGCCGCCGAAGCGGGCGATCTCGCGTACGAGGCGCGAGGCGATGAAGGAGTACTCCGACCCCGTCGGCAGGAAGAGCGTCTCGACGCCGGTGAGGTGGTGGTTCATCTGTGCCATCTGCAGCTCGTTCTCGAAATCGGTCACCGCGCGCAGGCCCTTCACGATCACCTGCGCCCCGACGGAGCGGGCGACCTCGACGACAAGTGTCGACATCGACACCACGCGCACCGCGGCGTAGTCGGCGAGGCACTCGCGCAGGATCTCCTCACGCTCCGAGGCGGTGAAGAGCGGCTCGGCTTTCTGTGGGTTGCGCAGGACGGCGACGACCACCTCGTCGAAGATGGCGATCGCCCGCTCGATCACCTCCAGATGCCCGTTGTGAACGGGATCGAACGAGCCGGGGAACAAGGCGGTGGTCAGGAGGTGTCCTCCGGGGCAGCGCCGCGCTGTGCGGCGACGGTGACGAGCGTACTCCCGTAGCGGTAGCAGCGGTGGACCTCCCACCCCGCCCGAGCGCGGATCGGCCGCGACGACTCGAGCACGGCGAGGTCCGCCGGGAGGTGCTCGAGCAGCCGGTCCCAGTCCTCGAAGCGGTAGGGGGGATCGCACAGGGCGAGATCGAAGCGACGGCCCGTCGTCGCGCACCAGCCGAGCGCCTCGGCGCGCACCACCTTCGCCACGCCCGGCCCGCCAGCAGGGCCGGCGGCGGCGAAGCCGGCGGCGGCGAGGTTGGCCTCGACGGTGGCGACCGCCCGCCGGTCGGACTCGACGAAGGTGACCGCGGCCGCACCGCGCGAGAGGGCCTCGATCCCGAGCGCCCCCGAGCCGGCGAACAGGTCGAGCACCTCGGCATCCTCGACCTCGCCGAGGCTCGTGAGGATGTCGAAGATCGCCTCGCGCACCCGGTCCGAGGTGGGTCGCGACACCGATGCCGGCGGCGCCACGAGGCGCCGCCCCCGGGACGTCCCCCCGATGACACGCACCTTCTGACCGTACCGCTCAGCTCTTCGAGAGGTAGCTCGACTCCTCCTCGCCGATGAACAGCTCGAGCTCGTCGCGAAGGAGCGGCGCCGCCGCCAGCACCGGGTCGGCGGCGACGAGGCGCTCGGCCTCTTCCCTGGCGTCGAGGACGAGGTCGCGGTCGGTGCGCAGGGAGGCAAGCCGGAGGTCGTTGCGCCCCTTCTGGCGTGCGCCGAGGACGGTCCCTTCGCCGCGCAGCTCGAGATCGACCTCGGCGAGCTCGAAGCCGTCGTTGCTCTCGACAAGCGCCTGCAGGCGGCGTGCGCCGTCGCCGGAGACCGACGAGGCGAGGAGGAAGCAGAAGGACTCCTCGCTGGCGCGCCCGACCCGACCCCGGAGCTGGTGGAGCTGGGCGATGCCGAAGCGGTCGGCGTCCTCGATCACCATCACCGTCGCCTCGGGGATGTCGACGCCGACCTCGATCACCGTCGTCGCCACGAGCACGTCGAGCTCGCCGCGGCGAAAGGCGCTCATCACCGCCTCCTTCTCCCGCGCCGGCAGCTGGCCGTGCAGCAGGCCGAGCCGAAGGCCGCCGAGCGGCCCGGCAGCGAGCCGGGCGTGCTCCTCGAGCGCGGAGCGCGGCGGCGGTCGCCCCGCCTCCTGCTCCTCCTCCACGATCGACAGCCCGCCGAGCGGGAGGCGCCCGGACCCGGCGCCGGCTCCGACGCCGGCTCCAGGGCCGGCGGCCCTCGGGTCGCCCTCCTCGGAGGAGTCGTCGCTGCTCTCCTCGCCGCGCGGGCGCACGAGAGGGCAGACGACGTAGGCGCGCCGGCCGGCGGCGACAGCGCGGCGGACGGACTCCCAGGCGACCTCCTCGCCCTCGACGGTGTCGAGCCAGACCGTGGCGATCGGGCGCCGGCCGGCCGGCAGCTCGTCGAGGACGGTGAGGTCGAGGTCGCCGTAGACGGTCATCGCCGCCGTGCGCGGGATCGGCGTCGCCGTCATGACGAGGACGTCGGGGTCGTTGCCGCCGCCCTTGTCACGAAGCGCCGCCCGCTGGTCGACCCCGAAGCGGTGCTGCTCGTCGATGACGACGACGCCGAGCGAGCCGAAGACGACGTCGTCGGTGAGGAGGGCGTGGGTGCCGACGAGGATGTCGACGCTCCCCTCGGCGAGGCCCCGGCGCAGCCGGGCCCGCTCGGCGGCGCCGGTCCGGCTCGTCAACAGGCCGACCACGAGCGGCCGGCTCCCGCCGAGGCGCGAGGCGTCGGGCACCTCGAGCCCGGCGAGCAGGCGCGTCGAGGAGAGGAAGTGCTGCTCGGCGAGCACCTCGGTCGGCACCATCAGCGCGCCCTGGCAGCCGCTCTGGACGCCGAAGAGCAGGCTCGCCAAGGCCACGACCGTCTTTCCGGAGCCGACGTCGCCCTGCAGCAGGCGGTGCATCGGCCGCGGCGCCGCCAGGTCGGCGGCGATCTCGGTGAGCGCACGGCGCTGCGCCGCGGTCGGCTCGAAGAAAAGCCCGCCGAGGAACCGCCGGACGAGGTCGGTGGCGCCGGCGTGGACGTCGTGGGCGATCCCCCGGGCCTGCTCGGCGGCGGCGCGCTTTCGCAGGACGAGCTCGAGCTGGAGGCGGAACAGCTCGTCAAAAGCGAGCCGCCGGCGGGCCGGCCAGCGGTCCTGTGGCGCCTGCGGCCGGTGGATGCCGTTGAAGGCCTCGCTGCGCCCGATCAGCCGGCGGCGCTTGAGCAGCTCCTCGGGCAGCGGCTCGGCAAAGCGCCCGGCGCGGCGCAACGCCTCGTCGACGTAGCTCCTCAGCTCGGCCGAGGTGACCCCCGCCTTCTCGGACTCGGGATAGATGGGCACGACCAGGCCCGTCCGCCGCAGCGGCCCGACGCCGGCACCCGCACCCGCACC
>DAHUZG010000025.1 GCA_027306715.1 Acidimicrobiaceae bacterium | reverse complement strand
CCCATGCTCATCGCTCCTCTGCTCGCCTCAACGTAGCGAGCGGGTGCATCACGAGGCCGGCCGCCCCTCTCGGCCGCCCCCTCTCGGCTGCTCAGCTCGAGTACGTCGGAACGAACCTCCACGTGGTCTTGTAGTGCCGGGCACGGCGAGAACCCTTGATGGCCACCGAGGCGGCGCTCTTCACGACGAGCACGAGAACGCTGGTGGCGGCTGCCGACGCCGGGAGGAGCGTGAGGCGGAGGTGGCGGGCCCGCTCTTCTAAGATGAAGCCGCCGACCCAGACCCTCCGGCGGGCGCGGGTCAGCTTCCCCCTCCTCGTGAGGTGACGCGTGGTCTCGGTTCGAAGCGAGATCGAGCCGGAGAGCGTGACCCTCAGCCCGGTCGAGGTGGAACAGGCGATCGACGGCGTGAAGCCGAGGGCGGTGAGCCTGCCCCTCGCCGCCCTGTCGTGGACGGCGCCCGCAGCGACGGTGCAGCCGAGGCGTTGTCGAAGCGCCCCGCTGATCGTCGCGCTGACACGGTAGGAGCTGAGCCGGCCGACCTTCGGCGTCGCGCCCGAGCCGCCGCTGCTGTTGGCGCCGCTCGTGGCGGCCGTGCCGCTCGTGGTTGTCGTGCCGCTGCCGGCGCTCGTCGAGGCTGGCGGGTCGACCGTGAGGTTCAGGTCCTGGGTCGCGCCCGGCCCCACGCCGTTGTTGGCGCTGATCCTGAGCGTCACCGTCCCGACGCCGCTCGAGGTCGCGATCCCGAGGATGTCAGCTGTCCCGTCACCGTTGTCGACAAATCGGAGGCCAGCCGGGAGCCCCGGCCCGACCGCCAGCTGCGCGCTCGGGTAGCCGGCCGTCACGATCTGCACCTCACAGGAGGCCGCCGCCACACAGGAGGCCGACGAGCTCGACTCGAACGACGGTGCCTCTTCGACGGTGAAGCTGAGCGGTACCTCGAGCGTGGCGAGCACGCCGTCGTCGAGCGCGAGCGTCAGTGCGTAGCGCCCCCCGGCGCCCGGGGCAACCACGCCGGAGATGGTGGCGGTTCCGTTGCCGTCGTCGGCAAAGCCGAGGCCCGGCGGCAGCGCCGAGGCGCCCGAGGCGTCGGCGATCTGCACCACCACCGGCGAGCCGGTGGTGGTGATCTCGGCCGAGAAGCTCGACCCGGCGAGCGCGGTGTAGCTCGTCGGCGAGCTGAGCGCCGGTGCCGTGTCGATCACGAAGGTGACGCTCTGTTCGGTTCCGGCGTCGGCGCCGTCGCCGGAGTAGCTCGCCGTGACGCCGTCGCTGCCCGTGGCCGACGGCGCCCGGGCGGTGCAGCTGGCGGTGCTCGTGTCGTTCGCGCCTGACACCACGGCCACCGCGCCGCAGCCGCTCAGGAGCCCGGCGCTGTCGCTGAAGGCGACCGTCCCGCCGAGGGGCGCGTAGTCCAAGGTGGCGGTGATGACGCTCGGCTCTCCGACGACCAGCTCGTCGGTCGAGGACGTGACGCTGAGCGAGGTCGGGTACCGGTCAGGCACGAGGTCAGCCGTCGCCGTCTCCGGGGCGTAGAGGGCGGTGCCGGCATAGGCGGCGGTGACGGTGTCGGGCGAGAGCGACGTGATGAGGTTGAACTGGCACGACGCGCTGCCCTTGGCGCTGAGCGGGAGCGCCCCGCACTGCCCGCCCGGCGCGTAGCCGGCGGTGTCGCCGATGGCGACGGTGCCCGAGCTCACCGGATTGCCGCCGGCGGCGGTCACCGTGGCGGTGATCGTCGCCGAGGCATCGGCGGTGAGCGGCGAGGGTGTCGTCGTGATCGCGACGCTGACCGGCGCCCGCGCGATCGTCTCGGGCTCGCTCGTCTCGCTCGGCTCGTAGTTCGCGTCGCCGGAGTAGGCGGCGCTGAAGCTGTCGCTGCCCGGCTGCTCGAGAGCTCCGGTGAGGCAGGTCGCGACGCCGGTGGTCGTGTTGACCGGGGCGTCGCCGCAGCCGCTCACGTAGCCGACGGTGTCGGCGAAGGCGACCGTCCCGCCGTCGGGGACGGGTGAGACGACAGCGGTGAGGGTCGTCGCACCAAGGGCGACCGGCGCCGGCGAGAGCGAGAGCACGACGCTCGTCGGGGCCTCTGCGGCGCTGAAGCTGAGGCTCGCGCCGGACGGGCCGTACTGGCTGTCGCCGGCGAATGTAGCGCTCACCGTGTCGTTCTGCACCGCTCCGATCGCCGAGGCGGTGCAGCTCGCCAGCCCGCTCGGCTGCTCGATCTGGGCGCTCGGGCAGACGACGTAGCCGGCGCCGTCGGTGCTCGACAGGGTGGCGCCGGAGCCGGGCGACAGGGAGACCGCCACGCTCACCGTGGCCGGCGCGGCGACGACCGGGCTCGAGGGCGAGATGCTCATCGCGAGCGACGTCTCCGCCGGCGCGACGTGGAGGGTGAAGCTCTGGCTCGCCTCGGCGCCGACGCCGTTGCTCGCACGCACGGTGAGGCCGTAGGTGCCGGCGCTGCCAACCGCGGGCGTGCCGGCGAGCACGCCGCCCGGCGAGAGGCCGAGCCCGCCCGGCAGCGCCGGGCCGGCCTCGCTAAAGCTCGGCACGGGCTCCCCGGTGGCAACAAGGGTCACCGAGCCCGGCTCGCCGGCGGTGAAGCTGGCGCTGTCGGCGCTCGTGATGGCGGGCGCCACGCCGAGCAGCGCCACCCGCTCGAGGGCGCCCTCGGCGAGGTAGAGCGCGCCGCTCGGGTCGAGCGACAACCCGAGCGGGTCGGTGAGGCCGCCGTCGAGCTGGTAGACGTCGCCCGCCGCCATCGGGACGCCGAACAGACCGGCGTTGCTCGCGGCGACGACGCGCAGGTCCCCCTCGGCCGGGTCGCTGAAGTACACGTCGCCGGCGGAGTCGAGGGCGAGCCCGCCCGGGCTGTCGAGCTCGGCCGAGGTGGCGGCGCCGCCGTTGCCGGCCGTCCCGGCGCCTCCGTCGCCAGCGATCACGTACAGCTCGCC
>DAHUZG010000024.1 GCA_027306715.1 Acidimicrobiaceae bacterium | reverse complement strand
CGTGCGTGCGCCTTGCCCGCCTCCGTGACGAGCCGGGCGGGCGGGCGAGCAGCCGCTCGCGCAACCGAGCGCGCCGTCGCTCCCGCGAGCGAGCCCGCGGGCAACTGAGCGGCGACGCCCCCCGGCGACGGCAGGCGTTGGCCGTCGTCGGGGCCGCGGCGTTGCTCGGAGCGGTTCTGTTGGCGGGCGGCTCGGCCTCGGGGACGAGTCAGGCCGGCGCAGCGTCGAGCGGATCTCGGCCCGACAACACGGTCTCGGTCAGGTCGACCCGCGCCAGCTGGGCCGGCGAGCTGCTCGGCCTGAGCGTCACCTCGGCCAGCTCGGCCTGGGCTGTCGGCACGAGCACCGCGACACGGGGACGCCAGGAGAGCCTCGTCCTGCGCTACGACGGCCACAGCTGGCAGCAGATGCCGAGCCCGAGCCCGGGGGCGGTGACCGTTCTCTCGGGTGTGAGCGGCGACTGGGCCGTCGGCTCCTACGGCAGGGGCGGCTCCGAGGCGCCGAGCGGGATCGTCACCGAGACGGCGTCGCGCTCGCTGCTGCTGCACTTCGACGGTCGCCGCTGGACCGTTGTCGCCAGCCCCGATCCGGGACCGATGACCTCGCTCTCGGGGATCAACGGGACCTGGGCGTGGGGAAGCTACGGCGCCTCGAGCTCGCGCCAGCAGTTGCTCGTGCTCCATCTCGCTGGGTCGAGATGGGTGCGCGTTCCGGCGCCTCATCCCCAGCCCTTCCAGCACCTGAACGACATCGACGGATCGTGGGCAGTCGGCTGGGACACCGACCGCGCCGGCCACGAGAGCGTCCTGGTGCTGCGTCTCGACGGGCGTAGCTGGCAGCAGGCCGCAGCGCCGCCGCGCCAGGACGTCGCCTACCTCGACGCCATCAGCGGCGGGTGGGCGGTCGGCGGGGTGACGCGCGGCCCGACGCACCTGTTCGAGCCGGTGATCCTCCACCTCGTCGGCTCACACTGGCAGAACGTCGCGGCGCCGAGCCCGGGGCGTGACACGCACCTCTACACCGCCGGCGGCGACTGGGCCGCGGGCGTCGACGACGGGCCCGGCGTGCTCAGCTTCCAGCCGGTGCTGCTGCACCTCGTCGGCGGGAGCTGGCGGGCGGTGCCGGCTCCGGGCTCGCCGGAGTTCACCGACGTCGCGCTCACCGGGGTCGGGGGCAACTGGGCGGTCGGCTACACCGGCCCGATAGATCGGCAGTCGCTCGCCGTGACGAGCTTGCGGACAGTGATCCTTCACTGGACGGGAAGCCGCTGGGCGACCTGGTCCCCCGCTGGGTGACCGAGCGGCACTCCCCGGCGTTCCCGCGGAGACGCGTTCCCGCGGAGACGCGTTCCCGCGGAGACGCGTTCCCGCGGAGACGCGTTCCCGCGGAGACGTTCTTGGTCGGGCGCCCCAGCCCGGCGACCCGGCGTGCCCGAGGGCTCAGCGGCGAGGGTCGCCCGACGGGTCGCCGGCGCTCCGGCGCGACGCCGCGGCCCGCGCCACCGTGGAGCTGCCCGGGGCACGGCTCAGCCCGCGACGGGACGGGAGGTGCCCGTCAGGCAGGTGCTCGGCCGGGCGCGGCGAGGTCGGCGCCGAGCCGGCGACGGGGATGGCGGCGATGCCCGCCTCGACGATGTGGCTCCGGCGAACCCGGCTCGGGAGGAACCACGAGGAGGCCGCGGCGACGAGCATCGCCACGGCAGCGAAATCGAACGCCTCGTGCAAGCCCTTGGCGAACGGCGCCGAGATCAGCCTCGGGAAGAACGAGCGCCCCGTCAGGTAGGCGGCGTGCCCCGCCGGCAGGTGGGCGAGCACGCCGGTCGGCCCGAGCAGGTTCTGGATCGGGTTGTAGCCGAGGAAGGCGCCGAACACCGAGGACGTCGGCGGCAGTGCGGCGATCCTGGCGGCTGCCGAGCGCGGGACTCCCTCACTGGTGAGGCCGACAAAGAGCGTGTGGTGCAGGCTCGACGAGAGCCCGGCGATGATCAGGGTGAAGAAGATCCCGATCGAGAGCACCATCGCTGCGTTCTGCCCGGTTGTCGTCATCCCGGCCCCCTGCCCGCGCTGGTGGGCGGGAAGGGAATTCATGATGCCTGCCCTGTTCGGCGAGGCGAAGATCCCCATCGAGAGACCGATCGCGAGGAGGAGAAGGGCGAACAAGATGTAGGAGAAGTTGATCGGCAGGAGCTCGAGGAAAACGAAGCTGGCCGAGGCCAGCAGCATCCCGCCGATGGCGAACGGGCGTGGCCCGAACCGGTCCGACAGATACCCCGATGCAGGGCCGGCGAGGAGGAACCCGACGGTCAGCGGCAGCATGTAGATGCCCGCCCAGAGCGGGGTCTGGGCGAAGGTGTACCCGTGGCGAGGCAGCCAGATCCCCTGCAGCCAGATGATGAGGATGAACATCAGCCCGCCGCGACCGAGCGAGGCCATCAGGCCGGCGATGTTGCCGTAGGTGAACGTGCGGATCCGGAACAGCGACATCTCGAACATCGGCGCATCGACGTGGTGCTCGATGACCACGAAGACGGCCAGCAGCACGATGCCGGAGATCATCATGCCGAGGACGAAGGGGCTCGTCCAGCCCATGTTGTGGCCGCCATAGGGCTCGATGCCGTAGACGATCCCGATCAGCAGAGCGATCAGGCCGACGGCAAAGGTGGCGTTGCCGAGCCAGTCGATCTTCGCCGGCGTCCGGACGCCCTTGTCCTTCAGGTTGATGTAGGCCCAGACCGTCCCGGCAACGCCGACTGGCACCGAGACGAGGAAGATGAGCCGCCAGTCGACCGGTCCGAGAAGGCCGCCGAGCACGAGACCGATGAAGGAGCCCCCGATGGCGGCGATCTGGTTGATGCCGAGGGCCAATCCGCGCTCGGTCGGCGGGAAGGCATCAGTGAGGATGGCCGTCGAATTGGCATACAGCAAGGCCCCTCCGACACCTTGGAAGATGCGCATGACGATGAGGAACAGCGCGCCGGCCGCTCCGTGCAACCAGGTGATGGAGAGCAGGATCGAGAAGAAGCTGAAGACGGCAAAGCCGAGGTTGTACATCTTCACCCGGCCGTAGATGTCGCCGAGGCGGCCGAAGCTCACCACGAGCACGGCCGTGACGACGAGGTAGCCCATCATCATCCAGAGGAAATAGCTCGTGTTCCCCGGCGAGAGCGGGTCGAGCCTGATTCCCCGGAAGATGTCCGGCAGCGAGATGAGGACGATCGAGGAGTCGATCGTGACGAGCAGCACGCCGAGCGTGGTGTTCGAGAGGGTCGACCACTTCCCCCGGTAGCGGTCGTCCGGCTCCAGCGCCGCCGGTGCGCTGGCGCCACGGCCGAGCGGCAGAAGGCTCATCGAGGGTTCGCCCTGCCGGCGGTGGCCGATGCCAGCAATTCCCTCGGGGTGCCGCCGCCTCGGCCGAGGGCGGAGCCCGCTCCGGGGGCGGAGCCCGCTCCGGAAGCTGCCATGCTCGCCTCGTCCCGAATCGGGGGTCCGCCCGCGATCGCCTCCATGACCTCGATCAGCGCTCCCGCCTGGCGGCGAGTGAGCCGTGCGAGAAGCGCCGCCGCGCCGTCGTGCTGAGCTGCGTCGTAGCGGCGGGCGAGCCTCCGTCCCTGCTCGGTGGCGACGACGCGCACGACCCGGCGGTCGTGCCCGTCGGCGCGCCGCTCTCCGAGCCCACGACTGACGAGTCGATCGACGAGCGTGCAGGCGGCCGGTCCCGAGATCCCGAGAACGGCGGCGACCTGCTGCATCGTGAGGCCGTCCTCGGGTAGCCGGGCGACGAGCTGGAGCTGGTGCGAGGTGATCGACCCCAACGTCTCGCGCAGCGAGGCCGACGTCGCCGCCCGCATCACCTCGAGCACCGCCGGCCGCAGCTGCAGGAAGCGGTCGATCGTCGCCTGCTCGCTCCGCGGCCCAGCCGCCGGCTCGTTCGCCCACGGCGGCCCCTGCGGTTGCTGCACCTCAACACCTCGTTGGCCCATCGCCGATCCCCGCCCGCTCCTTCTTCGTGGCCCTGTCGCTTCGGTGGCCCTGTCGCTTCGTGGCACTATCTATTCGATAGCCTACCGAACGATCGGCGCCATCGCGCCGACCCCGCCCCGGCGGCGCCGATCGCAGGCCGTGCCAGCCAGCCCCCTCCCGCCGATCAG
>DAHUZG010000023.1 GCA_027306715.1 Acidimicrobiaceae bacterium | reverse complement strand
CGCGAGCTTCGGTTCAGCGCCTTCGAGCGCGCCGTTCATTACTTCGAGCAGCTCGCTGACCCCGACGGCAGCGAGGAGAAGGCCGAGGAGCGCCGGGCCCGGCGCGATGTGACCCTCGTACGATCGATCGGCGGGGTGTGGTTCGGCAAGATGACCCTCGACGGGATCTCCGGCGAGATCGTGCGCAGCGAGCTCGACGCCATCGAGTCGGAGCTCTACGACCGCGATGCCGCCGAGGCCAGCGGCCGTCTCGGGCGCGAGGCACGACCGTCAGAGCTCTCGCGCACCTCGGCACAACGCCGCGCCGACGCCCTCGTTGAGATGGCCCGCCGTTCCGCTTCGGCTCTTCCCGGGGCAGCGCGGCCCGCGCCTTTGTTCACGGTGCTCGTCGGATGGGAAACCCTGAAGGGGCGGATCCTCGAGCTCGCCTCGGGGGCAGTCGTCACGCCCGGTTCGCTTCTTCCCTATCTCGACGAGGCGATCCTCGAACGCGCCGTGTTCTCCCCGGGCGCCCGGGTCGAGATCGGAGCGCGACGTCGGCTTTTCGGCGGGGCGACACGGCGCGCCGTGGAGGTACGAGACCGGCGCTGTGCCCATCCGTTCTGCGACGACCCGGCGAGCCGATGCCAGATCGACCACCGCGTGCCGTTCGCGGCGGGCGGGCTCACCATCCAGGAGAACGGTGAGCCTCGCTGCGACTTCCACAACCGTCGTCGCTGGGCGGAGTGGTGCATGCTCGCCGAGGAGGAGCGCCGCCGCATCGTCGCCGAGCACCTCGCCCGTTTCGGGCACCTACTCGATGCCGGCACCGGCGGCGGCGAGGCGCCGCCAGGTGCCGGAGCGGTTGGTGGCGAGGAGCCCGTGCACGAGGGCGGCTGCGACGGCGGCGACCAGGCCGCGGGGCGAGACGATGCCGAGGACGGCGCCTGCTCGGCAGGGATCCAGGGGACTGGACTTGCCGAGCGCGCGCCTCCCCAGGGCGACGGCGCGCCAGACAACCGACGGCCCTGGCGGGCGGCGTAGCCGGCGTCAGTGGTAGCGCCGGGACACCAGAGCGTTGCCGTGCTCAGGCGGGAGCCAACGGAACCAGCGACCGCGCCAGCTCGACGAGCTGGCCGAGGTCGAGCACGCTCGACTCGAGCTCGGCGAAGGTGCCGGCGCGGAAGGTGCGAGCGCGACGGCGGACGATCCCGTGCACCTGCTGCTCGCTCGTGATCACGTCCTCTGCGGCTTGCCATCGGTCGGCCCGACCAGGCGCCGGCTCGTGCGCGGTGAGCTGCAGTCGGAGCTGACCGCGGCGGCCTCCGCTCGAGACGGCGTAGGTGATGAGGACCCGCGAGCCGCCCTGCTCGTCGGGGAGCAGGGCGACGTGAGGATCGAACGGCGACGGGCTCGGGGCGGGGACGACCACCGTGAACGGCAGGTTCGCCGGCAGCTCGTCGAGCGACACCTGGCGCGGCGCCGGAGCGGCGAAGCGGGCTTGCTGCTCGCCGGGCGGCGAGAAGACCGTGGGCGACAGCTCGTCGTCGAAGCGCACCGCGGTCGCCTCGACGACCTGGAAGGGCCGCCCGGCGGCGATCGAGCTGACGCCGAGCAGGACGCCGCGCTCGGCATCGACGCGTAGCTCGTACACCTCGGCCCCGAGGCCCGCCTCACGCAGCACGGTCCGCCGTCGGGATCCGGTGGCCGCCGGCCGGCCGCGCACGAGGAAGGCGGCGCGCCCGGCGACCTCGGAGCGCCCGGCGTCGACGAGCTCGAGCTCGCTCGCCAGCTCGCCCGCGGCGAGCAGCACCGCCGCCGGACCGAGCATCACACGAGCCGGCCGCGTCGAGGCGGCGCCGCTGCTGGCTCCGAGCGAGGGCGACCAGCGCCACCAGCGAGGGCCCTGCACCACGACGGTCACGGTCTCGCGGCCGATCTCGAACTCGCTGCGAGCGAGCACCTCCCCCGCCCGCCAGAGCCGGAAAAGGCCCTCCCGCTCGCCGAGCGGCACCGTCCCTGGTTGAAGCAGCCGCTCGCGTCCAGCTTCAGCGCTCCGGCGTGCGGCGGCACGGGAGGCGGTGGGGGCCGTCTGCCGGCGGTGGCGGCGGGCAGCGAGCCGATCCTCCCAAGCGCGCCCCTCGAGCAGCATCGACTGCCAGCTCGTGTCGGCAGCGGCCATCGCTGCCCGTGCCTCGTCCAGCAGGGTCAACCGAGCAGCTGCACGGTGCCGCCGTAGTAGACCGCGCCCGAGCAGGCGGTCGTGGAGTTGCCGCCGGCACAGCTCACCGAGACGACGAAGGTCGAGCCGGAGGGAAGCACCAGCGGCGTGCTGAGGGTGATCGGCTGGTCCTGAGAGGCGGCGAGCGACATCTCGAAGAAGTACTTCGGCGTCGTCGAGCCGGGCGGCTCGACGCCGACCTGCATGAAGCTCCCCGGCTCGGTGGCGGTGTTCTGCAAGATGATGTCGGTGACGTCGAGCTCGTTGCCCGACGGGACGACGAAGATCCCCTGCTGGTTCTGACCCGGCCCGGCGGTGACATCGATCGTGTTGCTGTAGGGGCCGGGCGGCAGCTCGTTGCCGGCGGCAGTCGGCGGCAACGTCGTCGTGGTCGTGGTCGTTGTGCTCGACGTCGTCGACGACTTCTTCGAGCCGCTGGCGCCCGACGCGCCGCTGGCGCCCGAGGGCGTCGTCGTCGTCGTGACAGCGGTCGTCGTCGAGGTCGGGGGCGAAGTAGTCGTGGTGGTGGTGGTGGTGGTCGTGGTCGTGGAAGTCGTCGTCGTGGTGGTCGACGTCGACGTCGTGGTGCTCGTGCTCGTGCTCGTGCTCGTGCTCGACGTCGTCGTCGGCAGCGTGGTCGTCGTCGTAGCGGCGGGCCGGGTCGTCGACGTCGCGCCGCTCTTCGAGGAGCCGTTGGCGCCGCCCTTGGCCACGGTCGTCGTCGTGGACTTCTTCGCCGCCGTCGCCACCTTGGCATTGACCTGCTTCACCTGGTGGCTCACCGAGGCGAGGCTCGCCTGGGTAGCCCGCTGCTGCTTCTGCACGCTGGCGATCTGCGGCTGCACCGCCTTGTTCGCCGCCGCCGTGGCGTCGTTCTTCACCTTGTTGTTGAAATAGACGAGCAGCAGCAGCGCAGCGACGATCCCGATGCCGACTACCGATCCCTTCGGCAGCAGCGCACGTTGGATCATCGTCGCGTCGAGAGTGATGATCTCGCCGCCCTCGGGCTCGACGGTGACCTTGAAGCGAGCCTGGCGCTGCGGCCCGCGCAGGTACCGGTGCCGGGGCAGGATCCGCAGCCTGGCGAAGTTCGCGGTGCCGGGCAGCAGGAGGAGCTGGCGCGGGCGGACGTTGATGGCGAGGGTGTCGGACGGGTCGCGCCCGCGAACCACCGCCGGCACAGCGACGTTGCTGCGGCTGTCGACGACCACGCCGAGGCGCCCGACACGCCGGCCCATCGTCACGCTCGGGACAAGCTCGGCGTCGATGTCCTGAAACTCCTCGACCCGCAGCACGCCCTCCTCGACGACCGTCGCCGTCGGATCGTTGGCGGCGCGCACCATCACGCCGAAAGGCATCGGCCCCGGGGCGACGTGCCAGTCGCGCGGCGGCTGCCAGGTGACGACCACCTCTTGCTGGGTGTTCGGGAACAGCGAGAGCGTCGCCGGCTCGACGAGCGCCCACGGCGAGGTCTCCCCGACCACCTCGAGGCTGAACTGCTCGACGATGGCGCTCACGTTGTGGACGCTGACGGCGCAGCTGACCACCCCGCCCGGCACGACCTCGAGCTCGGGCTGGCGGATGATGACGATCGCAGCGGTCATCGTTGCGTCCTTCTGCGCATGACGGGAGTCAGCACCTTACGCCGCGCCGGGCTGAGCATGGCGGGACGTCATCCCGATCCCGGCGGGTTGAGCGGATAGTTGGTGAGTGGCTGGTTGTTCTGGGCGAACCCGGTGAGCACTCCCCAGAACGACGTGTCGAAGGCGTTGAGCGGCTGGCCGTTCGGCCCGCTGACGAGGTCGGTCGGGTCGGACTCGATGATGTTGAGCGCCCCGCCGGTGCCGGCGACAATGACGTTGTAGCCGTCGACGAGCTGGTAGGGCGAGGAGCCGGTGCTGACGTACCAGGCGAGGAAGGTGTTCTTCGTCGTGCCGCCGATCATCGTGTTGTGGCCGCCGCCGGAGTAGTAGTCGCCGTTCTGGGGTCCGGCCTCGAACGTCGTCGCACCGGGCCCGTTCCCCCCGATCAAGGTGTCGTAGCCGGCGGCGCTCGCTTGCAGCAGATCGGTCCCGCCGAGCGCGACGAGTGTCTGGTGCTGCATCCACGCCGCCAGGCTGTCGCTGCCGTTCTGAGTGCTGACGATCACCGAGACGCCGGTCAACAGGTCCGTTGTCGCGTAGGCCCACTTGATCACCGTGCCGCTGCCCTTGCCTGCGGTGAGGGTGATGCCCGGATCGTTGACGTTGCCGGAGGATGCACCGTAGGGGATGTTCTGGTAGTCCACCGTGCAGCTCGAGCCGGCGGTGCAGTTGATCGTGTCATTGCCGGCGCCGGGCAGGATCACGGCGGCGCCGCCCGAGACGATGCTGTCATTGGAGCTGTTGGCCACGATCACGTCGGCGAACGAGGTCCCGATGATGTTGTTCACCGAGAAGTCAAGGGCGAGCGACTGGTTCGAGGGCAACCACCCGCCGCCGATCCCGGCGGCAACGGCGACCGATGACGAGGAGCCGACCGGTGTGTAGGTCGTCGCGGCGCCGGAAAGGTTGACCGAGACTGCGCTCGGCGCGTCGGCGAAGTCGAGCCAGTTGATCGCCGCGTTGCCGGCGGAGATGCTGAGCTGGCAGGTCGCCGGATTGCAGTTGCCGGGTGCGAAGTAGTTGGTCCCGCTTCCGCCGGTGAGCGTCTCGCTGCCCGTTCCCGTGCTTCCGACGAGGGTCTCCGAGCCACTCGCGCCGGCGGCGTCGATCGTCGCGCTGCCCGTCCCCTGGCTGAGGTAGTCGCTCGCGCCGGAGCCGGCGGTGCCGGTGATCGTGCCGCCTCCGGGGCCTCCGACGATCGTGCTGCCCTGGGTCGAGCCGATGACGCTGTAGTTGGCGCCGGGAACGACGAGCACGGTCCCGTCGCCTCCGGTCGACTGGAACGAAGGACTCGAGAGGTCGAGCGAGACGGGGCCGTCGGCGTGGGTCTTGAGGTCGATGGTGTTGCTCGAGCCTGCCCCCTCGATGATGACGCTGGCGGCCGGTTCGAGGACGAAGGTGTTCGTCCCGCCTCCGCCGCGCAGCACGCCCGGCGACGGGCCGGCGTCGACGGTGAACGTACCGTTCGACCCGATGACGCTGTCGACGGCGCTGAATGACGGGCCGTACGCAAGCCCCGTCACGCTGTCGTTGGTGAGGTTCACCGTGACGGTGGCGCTGGTCGGGGCGCCGGCGAGATCGAGGGTGGACCCGCCTCCGTTGCCTGTGAAAATAACGGGCATCGAGCCGTCGGTGCTGAAGGTGACCGTGCCGTTCACCGCGCTGGCGTCGACCGTCGTGA
>DAHUZG010000022.1 GCA_027306715.1 Acidimicrobiaceae bacterium | reverse complement strand
GAGCGCCCCGATCGCCTCGCTCGTGCTGAGGTGCTCGCCGAGCGCCAGCACCCCGAGCAGGATCGCCACCACGGGGTTGACGTAGGCGTAGGTCGACACCGTCGTCATCGGGAGGCGTCCGAGAACGAACCCGTAGGCGGTGAAGCCGAGGATCGAGCCCGGCAGCACGAGGAAGGCGAGGGCGAGCCAGCCCGAGGCCGGCACCGCCCCCCAGCGGGCGGCGCTCAGCTCGCCGCTTGCCGCAGCGGCGACGAGGAGCACCGCCCCGCCGCAGAGCATCTCCATCGCCGCCGCCAGCACGGGACGCCGCGGCAGCGGCAGCCGGGAGCCGAGCACCGAGCCGCGCGCCCAGCACGCCGCCGCGACGACGACGAGCACGGCGATGCCGAGATGGCCCGACGACGCCACCCCCCCGGTCAGCACGGCGACGCCGCCGAGCCCGACGAGCAGCCCGAGCGCCGCCGGGAGCCGGACGCGGTGCTTGGTGAGCACCATGGCGAGCACGGCCATCCAGAGCGGCACGGTGGCGACGAGCACGGCGACGAGCCCGGACGGGAGCGAGCGCTCGGCAAGGGTCACGCCGCCGTTTCCGCACACGAGCAGCAGCACGCCGACGGCGGCGCTGGCGGCCCAGCGGCGCCCTGTCGGCCGGTCGCCCCGGCGGACAGCGGCTCCCCCGCTGCGCAAGGCAACCGGGTAGAGGATCACGCCGGCGACGACGTAGCGCGTCCCGGCGAGCACGAGCGGCGGCAGCGCCCGGTCCCCGACCTTGATCGCCAGGTAGGTCGACCCCCAGAGGACGTAGACGGCGAGAAGCGCCGCCCATGCCGCCAGGTCCGCCCGCCCACCGGCCGCCTGGGACGGCCCGGCCTCGCCGGCGGCGGCCGGCGGGCGCGACCCCCCAGAGACCTCGGAGCGCTCCATCGGTCACACCTTCCCACGCCCGCCGACAAGGCGGCGCGCCGGCGCTTAGAGACCTGCGGGCTACGAGGTCAGCAGGCTGACGATGCCGCCGGTGGCGCGGTGCTCGGCGCGGAGCGCGTCCGCCCCGAGCACCAGCGCCTCGGCGCTGGCCGCATCAGCGAGAGCCAGGGGATGCTGTGCTGGCCGGAGACGCCTGAGAGGGCGGCGAGCATCTCGGCGTAGCCGGCCCTCGGCGTGTTCGAGCCGGCTCCCATCGTGAGCACGCCCTGGATCGTTACCGAGCGGTGCAGCGTGACCTCGCCGAAGCGGACGAGCGCCGCCCACTGCCTGGCGTTGACGGGGTAGTAGATCTCCGGCATCGCCGTGTCGGGACCGAATCCGAAGGCCACCTGGAACAGCTGCGCCTCGCTCCAGTAGCTCGGCTCTGCCGACCCGTAATCGACAAGGGCCGGCCCGCTCGTCCCGACGATCTCGGCATATCCCTCGAGCACCGAGGCCGTATTGGCATAGCCGGGGTCGAACGCCGGCTCGGCGTCATCAGCTCCGACGACGCTCACCTCGTCGGTGTAGGCGAACCTCGCTTTGAGCGCGGCGATCCAGCCATCGAGGCCCTCGACGACGCTCGCGAAAGCTTCGCCCCAGGTGTAGTAGCTCGCCGGCTCGAAGCTACAGCCGCAGCGGATCGAGCCGCAGGGCTGGCCGGTGCCGCAGCTGTTGTTCGTGCCGACGCCGATGTCGAGCGATGTGTACGCCGGCGCAGCGAGGAAGTAGCCGTTCACATAGGAGCGAACCGCTCGGACGACGCGTGCAAAGCTCGCGAATCGCGCCCCCCAGAGCACTCCGTAGACCCCGTCTCGGTAGGCAGGCCGGCCGAAGTCGAGGATGACGATCCCCTCGGCGCTCTCTCGCCCGGCTGCCCGGCCCTCGGCGTAGAGGGCTCGCGGCGCCAGGCTCCGGACGTAGAGCGACAGTGTCCGGCGCGGAGCCGTCGCCGCGTACGCATCGGTAGCCGACCTGGCGTACGCGATCGAGGTCGACGCCGTCGCGACGCCACCGGTGATGACGAGCAGCACCACGATCACCGAATGGATGGATGGGCGTCTCTGGCTCGCGGCGGGATCGCCCCGCCAGACAACCCTCACGTCGCGAATGATCGCGCCGCGAGTGACAGGCTGCCGGCATCGTCAGCCTCGATTGCTACGAGCTACCTCGACGAGGGCCGACGATCAGCGTGTGACGGCACGATCACCAGGCGTAGTCCTCGGGCGCAGGCCGGTGCGGAGGGAAGATGGCGTCGATAGCCGCCAGGGCGTCGACGCCGAGATCGTCGGCAAGGGTGATCGCCCGCAGCGACTCCTCGAGCTGCTCGAGCGTGCGCGGCCCGACGATCGGGGCGGTGAGACCGGGCCGGGTGAGCAGCCAGGCGAGCGCGAGCACACCGGGCTGCTCGCCGAGCTGACTGCAGAGCTGCTCGTAGGCGGCGACCTGGTGGCGGCACGCATCGAGCTCGGCCTGCGCGCGGGCGTCGAAGCGGCGGCCACCGTCACCGCTCTTGCCGTGGACGCCGCCGAGCAGCCCGCCGGCGAGCGGCGAGTAGGCGATCACCCCGAGGCCGTAGTCCTCGGCCGCGGGGATGACCTCCATCTCGATCTCCCGACGGACGAGGTTGTAGAGCGACTGCTCACAGACAAGTCCCATGAAGTTCCGGCGGGCGGCCGCCTCCTGCGCCTTGGCGATGTGCCAGCCGGCGAAGTTCGAGGAGCCGACGTAGAGAACCTTGCCCTGCTGGCGCAGCACCTCCATCGCCTCCCAGATCTCCTCGAACGGCGTCTCGCGGTCGACGTGGTGCATCTGGTACAGGTCGATGTAGTCGGTCTGCAGCCGGCGCAACGAGCCCTCGCAGGCACGCCGGATGTTGAGCGCCGAGAGCTTGTCCTCGTTCGGCCACGGCCCCATCGACCCGTAGACCTTGGTGGCGAGCACGGTCCGCTCGCGCCGGCCGCCGCCGGAGGCGAACCACCGCCCGATGATCTGCTCGGTGATGCCCTCGCCGGTCTGCCAACCGTAGACGTTGGCGGTGTCGAAGAAGTTGATGCCGTGCTCGTGGGCGCCGTCCATGATGCGGTGGGCGTCGATCTCCTCGGTCTTCGGCCCGAAGTTCATCGTGCCGAGACAGAGCCTGCTCACCGCCAGGCCCGTCCTCCCGAGCCGCCGGTACCTCATCTCGATGTCACCCGCCATCGCTCTCTCCCCCCGTGCTGGCCCTAGGTTGGCCGGCGTGGCCGACCGGCGAACGCTCAGGCTGCCGGTGCCCGCCGTGTTCCTCACCCTCGGTGCGACGGTCGGAACCTGGGCGTCGAGGGTACCGGCGATCAAGGGTTCCCTGCACCTCTCGGCCGGCACGCTCGGGCTGGCGCTGCTCGGCCCCGCCCTCGGCACGGTGGCGGCGATGCCGCTCACCGGCGCGCTCCTTGCCACCGTCGCCCCGCGGCGGCTGGCGCGCGCCGGGCTCGTGCTCGTCGCCGCCCTGCTCCCGCTGACCGCGCTCGCCACCTCGTCGGGCGTGGCAGCCGTCGGCTACACCGTCTTCTCGCTGGCGAGGACGACCGGCCGCCTCCTCGGCGACCGGCTCGCCGAGCTGCTCGAGCCCGAGGTGATGGGACCTCCGATCGTCATCCGCGCCGGCTGCCTGCCGTAGGGCGAAGCCGAGCGGGCCCCGTTCAGACGACGCGCAGGCGGATCGTCGCCGCCAGGGCGGCGAGGCGGTCGAGCAGCTCGGCCGGCGGGTCGTCGGCGATCTCGACGATGACGTAACCGGTGTGGTCCTTGGTCCCGAGGTGCTGGCCCTCGATGTTGATGCCCTGGGAGGCGACGAGGGAGTTCAGCTCGGCGAGCACACCGGGCACGTTGCGGTGGATGTAGAGCAGCCGCCTCCCGGTCTCGAGCGGCGGGACGTCGAGGCTCGGCAGGTTGACACAGAGCGGCGTCGCCCCCTCGGTGGCGTAGCGGACCAGCTTGCCGCCGACGAAGTTGCCGATGTCCTGCTGCGCCTCCTCGGTGGAGCCGCCGATGTGGGGCGTGAGGATGACGTTGTCGAGCCCGCGCAGGCTCGAGACGAAGGGGTCGGCGGCGCTCTTCGGCTCGACGGCGAAGACGTCGAGGGCGGCGCCGGCGAGCCGGCCGGAGGCCAGGCTGGCGCGTAGCGCCTCCTCGTCGACGACGAAGCCGCGACTCAAGTTGAGAAGCAGGCTTCCCGGGCGCATCCTGGCCAGCTGGGCCTCGCCGAACAGCTGGCGGTTCTGCGGGCGGCCGTCGACGTGGATGCTGACGATGTCGACGGTCTCGAGCAGCTCGTCGAGGCTGGTGCAGGAGCGGGCGTTGCCGAGGGCGAGCTTGTCGGCGGTGTCGTAGAACCACACGCTGATCCCGAGGCTCTCGGCGATCACCGAGAGCTGGCTGCCGACGTTGCCGTAGCCGACGATGCCGAGCCGGCGGCCACGGATCTCGTGGCTCCCGGCGGCCGACTTCTCCCACGAGCCGGCGTGCATCGCGGCGTTCTTGTCGGTGAGCCTGCGGGTGAGGGCGATCATCTCGGCGATCGCCAGCTCGACGACGCTGCGGGTGTTCGAGAACGGGGCGTTGAACACCGCGACGCCGCCCCCGGCGGCTGCCCGCAGGTCGATCTGGTTGGTCCCGATGCAGAAAGCACCGACGGCGATCAGGTCGGGCGCTGCATCGAGGATCCGCGCGGTGACCTGGGTGCCCGAGCGGATGCCGAGCAGGTGCAGGTCGGCGACCCGCTCGAGCAGCTCGGCCTCCCCGAGCGCCTTCGGGGACGTCTCGACCTCGACGCCGGCCGCCTCGAGCGCGGCGACGGCGTCGGCATGGATGTTCTCGAGGAGCAGGGCACGCAGCGGCTTGTCCATCAGTCGAGCCTACCGGCAGGGCCGCCGGAAGGCCGGCGCGGGCGGCCGGCACGGGGCGCCGACACTACCGTTGCGAGGTGGAGATCGCGCTCCTCGTCACCTGCGTCAACGACGCCGTCTACCCGCGCACCGGGCAGGCGGTCGTCGCCGTGCTCGAGCGACTCGGCCACCGTGTCGCCTTTCCGCCGAGCCAGACCTGCTGCGGGCAGATGCACCTCAACTCCGGCTACCGTCGCCAGGCCGCCAGTCTCGCCCGCCGCACCGTCGAGGCGCTCGCCGGCTACGAGGCCGTCGTCGTGCCGTCGGCCTCCTGTGCCGGCGCCATCGTCGAGATGTACGGCTACCTCGGCGAGGTGCTCGGCGACGGCGGGCTCGTGGCCGGCGCCGCCGAGTTGAGAGGGCGCGTCCACGAGCTGAGCCAGCTGCTCGTCGACGTGCTCAAAGTCACCGACGTCGGCGCCAGGTTCCCTCACGCCGTCGCCTACCACCCGACCTGCCACTCGCTGCGCTCCCTCCACCTCGGCGACCGCCCGCTCCAGCTGCTCGGCTCCGTCGACGGCCTCGAGCTCGTCGAGCTCGGCGACGCCACCGGCTGCTGCGGCTTCGGCGGGACCTTCGCACTGAAGAACGCCGCCACCTCAGCGGCGATGGCCGCCGACAAGGTCGACGCCGTCGTCGCCAGCGGTGCGGAGTACCTCTGCGCCCTCGACAGCTCCTGCCTCGCCCAGATCGGCGGTGCCGGCTCGCGCCGCGGGGCGGCATTTCGCACCATCCACCTCGCCGAGATCCTCGCCACGAGCGGACAGCCGTCCGGCGGCGGCAGTCGCCGATGAGCAGCGACGACAGTGGGCCGCCGGCGACGATCGAGAACCGACGCTCTTTCAGGTCGGCGCCCCCCTTCCCCGCGGCTGCCCAGGTGGCGCTCGGAGACGCTCGCCTGCGGGCCAACCTCGCCCGCGCCACCGGGACGATCCGGCGCCGGCGCCAGGCGGCGATCGGCGAGCTCGACGACTTCGAGGGCCTGCGCCGGTCTGCCGCGGCGATCAAGGACGACGCGCTCTCCCGCCTCGACGAGCTCATCGAGCGCTTCGGCGAGCGCATCAGCGCCGCCGGCGGGAGCCTCCATCACGCGCGCGACGCCGACGAGGCGCGGCGCATCGTCACCGACCTCGTCCTTGCCACCGGCGAGCGGGAGGTCGTCAAGGTGAAGTCGATGACCACCGCCGAGGTCGAGCTGAACGGGGCCCTCGAGGCCGCCGGCGTCGACGTCGTCGAGACCGACCTCGCCGAGCTGATCGTCCAGCTCGGCGGCGACCTGCCGAGCCACATCGTCGTCCCGGCGATACACCGCAACCGAGCCGAGATCCACTCGACCTTCCGCTCGGAGATGGGGAAGCACGGGCGGCCGGCGCCCGCGGGGATGTCCGACGATCCGGCCGAGCTCGCCGCCGCCGCACGGGCGCACCTGCGCGACCGCTTCCTGCGCGCCCGTGTGGCCATCTCGGGCGCCAACTTCGCGGTCGCCTCGAGCGGCACCCTCGTCGTCGTCGAGTCCGAGGGCAACGGGCGGATGTGCCTGACGCTGCCCGAGACGCTCATCAGCCTCGTCGGCATCGACAAGGTCGTCGCCGAGACCGCCGACCTCGGCGTGCTGCTGCGGCTCCTCGCCCGCTCGGCCACCGGCGAGCGGCTGAGCCCGTACACCTCGTTCTTCACCGGTGTCACGCCCGGCGACGGGCCGCGATCGGTCCACGTCGTGCTGCTCGACGGCGGTCGCAGCTCGGCCCTCGCCGACCGCGTCGGGCGCCAGGCGCTCCGTTGCATCCGGTGTGCGGCCTGTCTCAACGTCTGCCCGGTGTACGAGCGTGTCGGCGGCCACGCCTACGGCTCGGTCTACCCCGGACCGATCGGCGCGGTGCTCACTCCCCAGCTCGACCATGTCGCCAGCGACGAGGTCGCGGCGTCGCTGCCGTGGGCATCGAGCCTGTGCGGGGCGTGCTACGAGGTCTGCCCCGTCGCGATCGACATCCCCCGGCTGCTCGTCCACCTGCGCGGCGAGGTCGTCGAGGCGCGCCGGGAGGCGACGGGGCACGCGCTGCCGGACGGCGAGGCGCTGGCGATGGGAGCCGTGGGGTGGGTCCTCGGATCGGCCCGGCGCTGGCGTGCCGTCGGGCTCGGCGGCTCGTTCCTCGCCCGGCTTGCCGCCCTCGGCGGCCTGCAGCAACTGCGCCGGCTGCCGCCCCCGCTCGCTGCCTGGACCTCGAGCCGCGACGCCCCCCTCCCGGCGGTCGAGCAGTTCCGGTCGTGGTGGCCCCGGCATGCGGCGGGGGCAGCTGCGCCGGCGGCGGGCCCGGCGGCGGGGCGGGCGGTGAGGCGGGCGGCGGGCGGAGATCGAGCGCGGGCGCTGCTCCAGTCAGCGCCGTCGCTCGCCGACAGGCTCGGCGCGGTGGCGCGGTGGCGCCGCCGTCCGAAGGCCGCCGTCCCGACGCCGGCGTCGGCGACGGCGAGCGCACCTGCGGAGGTTCTCGGCCGGATCCGCCACGCCCACAGCAAGGCGGCGTGGGACGACCGGGGCCGGCTGCAGGCAGCTGCGGCAGCGGCGCGCCGCGGCACCGGGGCGCACCGCCGGGAGGGCTCGGCCGCCGGCGGTCAGGCTCTGCTCGAGCGCTTCGCCGAGCGCGTCCGCGACTACGGCGGGCGCCTCGTCGTCGTCGAGCCGGGCGGTGTCGCGACAGCTGTGGCCGCGGCGCTCCGAGACTCGGGGGCGACCTCGCTCGTCGCCCCCGACGCCGTCGACCCGGCCTGGTCCGCCGGGGCCGAGCAGGCGGGGGTGGTTGTCCGCCGTGACGACGGGTCGATGCCGCGCGAGGAGCTCGAGGCGACCGCCGCTGCGCTCACCGCGGCGGCGGTGGGGATCGCCGAGACGGGGTCGATCGTCTTGGACGGCGGCCCGGGGCAGGGCCGGCGGGTGATCTCGCTTCTGCCCGACCATCACGTCGTCGTGCTCGCCATCGAGCGCCTCGTCGCCGACGTCCCCGACGCCCTCGGCGTTCTCGACCCCTCGGCGCCGCAGACCTGGATCAGCGGGCCGTCGGCGACGAGCGACATCGAGATGAGCCGCGTCGAGGGGGTGCACGGACCGCGCCGGCTCGATATCGTGGTCGTCGACCCTGGCGTCACCGGGCCGCACCTCGGATAGGCAGGCCGTTCTCTGCCGCCTCGATCGGCTTGACACGTCTCTGTGGAGACGTCCCGCAAAGACGCCGGTCATCTGGCTGCTCACGGCGAGGCGGCGGAGGCCTCCCCGACGCTGCCGACTCCCTCGGGCGGGTACCCGAGCTCGGCGAGCACCTCCGCCGTGTGCTCGCCGAGAGCGGGGACGTGGCGCACCGCGTCGGGGGACCCGAGAGGGAAGCGGACGAGCGGGAGCGCGCCGACAGGAGAGCTCGCCTCGACGAGCATCCGCCGTGCGAGCAGCTGCGGGTGGGCGAGGACGGAGGCGATCGTCCGCACCTCGCCGTGGGCGAGGTTGGCTGCCGCGAGCCTCTCGAGCCAGGTGCCGGCGCGCTCCTCCCGGAACGCCGCCTCGACGAGCGGCTCGAGCTCGGAGCGGTTGGCGCGCCGGGAGCCGACGTCGGCGAAGCGCGGATCGGCGAGCCACTCGGCGCGCCCGACGACGAGCGTGCAGAACCGTTCCCAGTCGCTCGCCGTGGCGACGACGACGCTCACCCACCGGTCGTCGCCGGCGAGGTAAGGCCCGTACGGGCAGAGGTACTGGTGGCGCATGCCGGTCCGCGGCGGCTCGCCGCCGCCGTGCCAGCTGTGCTGGGGGAAGTAGCCGAGCCACGAGGCCGCCGAGTCGAGCATCGCCACGTCGAGGTACTCCCCTTCGCCGGTCTGCTCTCGCCGCCAGAGCGCCGCCACCACTCCGAGCGCGGCGGTCAGCCCCCCGATGAGGTCGGTGACCGGCAGGCCCACCTTGGCCGGCTTGTCGGGCTCGCCGTTGGTGAGGAGGATCCCCGACTCGCCCTGGATCAACAGGTCGTAGGCCTTCACGTCGCGGTACGGGCCGTCCTGGCCGTAGCCCGAGAGCGAGCAGTACACAAGGCGCGGGTTGATCCGGCGCAGCTCGTCCGGCCCGAGACCGAGACGCTGAACGGCGCCGGGGGCGAAGTTCTCGAGCACGACGTCGCAGCGCGACGCCAGCCTGAGCACCACCTCGCGTCCCTGCTCGCTCGCCAGGTCGATGCTCACGTCGCGCTTGTTCGCGTTGAGCCAGACGAAGCCGGTCGACAAGCCCGCCGCCGCGGCGTCCCAGCCGCGAACGAGATCGCCGGTTCCGGGCCGCTCGACCTTGATCACCTCGGCGCCCATCTCCGCCAGGGCGAAGGAGCAGAACGGCATCGAGACGGCCTGCTCGAGCGCCAGCACCCGCACGCCGGCGAGCGAGCCGCCCGCCGGGGCCGGCCGGTCGCTCGTGGCGGCAGGACCGGCGGCATCCGCAAGGCCGTCGTCCCGACCGGCGCCCTCAGCCGCTGCCATGTTCGACGGGCGGGAAGAGCTCGAGCGACGGGGCGTGATCGCGCCGCCAGACCATCACCGAGCGGCGGTACCTGATGACGAGCGTGCCGTCCTGGTTGTAGCCCCGCGTCTCGACCTTGACGATCCCCTGGGTAAGGCGGCTCTTCGACGCGCGGGCCTCGATCACCTCTGACTCGGAGTACAAGGTGTCGCCGGCGAAGACCGGGTGCGGCAGGGTGATCTCGTCCCAGCCGAGGGCAAAGCCGTTCTCGCTGACGTCGGCGACCCCCATCCCCGCCACGATCGCCAGGGTGAGGGCGCTGTTGACAAGCGGCTGCCCCCACTCGGTGCGCGAGGCGTAGTGGCGATTGAAGTGGATCTGGTTGGTGTTGTTGGTGAGCAGCGTGAACGAGATGTTGTCCGCCTCGGTCACCGTCCTGCCGTAGCGGCAGCGGTAGATGTCGCCGACCTCGAAGTCCTCGAAGAAACGTCCCTGCCAGCCCGGCTTGACGGTTCCCATCAGCGCCCGCCTCCCTCGCCGGCGAGCTCGAGCAGGCGAAGCGCGCGCAGCACGATCGGACGGTCCACGAGCTGGCCGCCGACCGCCACCGAGGCGTCGCCTCGCGCCTCGGCCGCCTCGAAGGCCTCGGCGATCCTGCGGGCGTAGGCGATCTCGTCGGGGCGCGGGCTGAAGATCGTGTTGATCGTCTCGACCTGGCGGGGATTGAACGTCGACTTGGCCGAGAACCCGAGGCGCCTCGCGGTGAGGGCGTCTCGCTCCATCCCCTCCGGGTCGTCGAGGTTCGGGAACACGCCGTCGACCGAGATGACCCGGGCCGCGGCGGCGGCATAGACGACGCTCGAGCGGGCGAAGGTCAGCTCGGCGGCCTCGGCGACACGCTCGGTGCCGAGGCCGATCTCGAGCGCCAGGTCCTCGGCGCCGAGGACCAGCCCGACCACCCGGCGGTGCGAGCTGGCGATCTCGGCGGCGGCGAGCACCGCGCGGGGGCTCTCGACCGCCGCCAGGATCCGGATCGAGCCGGCGTCCACACCGTGGCGGCGCTCCAGCTCGTCGAGCGAGGCGGCGGCCCGGGCCACGTCCGAGGGCCCCTCGACCTTGGGCAGGCAGATCCCGTCCGGCACACCCGGGACCACGGCCGCCAGGTCGTCCTCGAGCCAGCCGGTGCCGACGGCGTTGACGCGTACGTAGCGCTGCGGCGAGAACGGCGCCCGCAGCGCCTCGCCGACCATCGTCCGCGCCTGCGGCTTCTGCTCGGGCAGCACCCCGTCCTCGAGGTCCAACAGCACGCAGTCGGCGCTCGACGACGCAGCCTTCTCGAGGAACCGCTCGCGGTTGCCGGGCACGAACATCCACGAGCGCGCCGCACGGGCTCTCGTCGTCATCGCGGCCGACCTTTCTCGGTAGGAGCGGGGCTGTCAGTAGGAGCGGGGCAGGCCGAGCCCGCGCTGGGCGAGGAAGGCCAGAACGAGGTTGTTGTTGACGGGCGCGATCTCGAGCAGCTTGGTCTCACGGTACTTCCTCTCGATGTCGTACTCCGTGGCGAAGGCGTTGCCCCCGAAGGCGAGCATCGCCGCATTCGCCGCCCGCACCGACGCCTGCGAGGCGAGCAGCTTGGCGGAGTTGGCCTCGATCCCGGCGGGCTCGCCGGCGTCGAACAGCGTCGTCGCTTTGAAGCGCATCAGCGAGGCGGCCTCGAGGGCGGCCCAGGCTTGGGCGAGCGGGAAGGCGACGCCCTGGTTGGCGCCGACGGGCTTGCCGAAGACGACGCGGTGCGAGGCGTAGTCGCTGGCGCGCTCGAGGAAGAAGCGCCCGTCGCCGATCGCCTCCGAGGCGATGAGGCACCGCTCGGCGTTCCACCCGTCGATGATCAGCCGGAAGCCGGCTCCTTCCTCTCCGATCAGGTTCTCCGCCGGGATCTCGAGGTCGGAGAAGAAGACCTGGTAGGTGTGGTGGTTGAACATCACCGGGATTGGCCGGGTCTCGATCGTCGCCTCCCGGCGCGCCTCGCGCAGGTCGACGAGGAAGAGCGAGAGGCCGTCCGTCCGCTGCGCCGCCCCGTCGCCGGCGGCGGTGCGCGCCAGAAGGAGCATCAGGTCGGACTGCTCGACGCGAGAGATGTAGACCTTCTGGCCGTTGACCACGTAGCGGTCGCCGCGACGCTCGGCGCGGGTGCTGATCCGGGAGGTGTCCGAGCCGGCGTCGGGCTCGGTCACGGCGAAGGCCTGCAGGCGTAGCCGTCCGGCGGCGAGGTCGGGAAGGTACCGGCGCTTCTGCTCGGCATTGCCGTGGCGCAAGAGGGCGCCCATCGTGTACATCTGCGCGTGGCAGGCATTGGCGTTGCCGCCGGAGCGGTGGATCTCCTCGAGCACGATCGCGGCCTCGCTGATGCCGAGGCCGCCGCCGCCGTACTCCTCGGGGATGAGGACCGAGAGCCAGCCGAGGCTCGTCAGGGTGTCGACGAATTCCTTCGGGTAGAGCTTCTGCTCCTCGCAGTGGCGCCAGTACGAGCCGGGGAACTTCCCGCACAGCTCGCGTACCGCCTCGCGGATGGTGCGCTGCTCGTCGCTCAGGCCGAAGTCCATCGGCCCTAGGTGAAGCTGCCCCGAGCGACGAGCGGCTCGGCCTGGCTCAGATAGCTCGACAGCTCTTCCCACTGGCGGTCCTCGGTGGCGGGGACGCAGGCGACGATGCAACGGGTGACGCCGGCACGCTCGTGGCCGGCGAGCTTGGCGGGGAGCCCGGAGAGGTCCCGGCCGGCGTACATCGGCACGTCGTCGACCATCTCGTCGGGGATGCTGCGGCGGGCGGCGGTGAACCCCTCGCCCAGGTGCAGCTGCTTCACCCGGTCGACGACCTCGCCCCATCCCATCTGCCGGAGCATGTCGGAGTAGCCCCGCTGGAGGCAGTAGAAGGTGAGCACCTTCTTGAGCGTCCAACGGGCCGTGTCGAGGTCCTCGTTGAGACACACGCGGATCTTGGAGACGACGGCCAGCTGCGAGGGGTCGCGGCCCGCCTCTCGGGCGCCTTGTTCGAAGTTCTTCACGATCTCGGCGATCATCTCACCGTTGGCCATGTTGATGATGATCCCGCCGCAGAGCTTGCCCGCGAGGCGCGCCATCTGGGGCCCGAGGGCGGCGAGCCAGATGCGAAGCTCCGCCTCGGGCGGCCGGAAGGCGAGCCGGAAGCTGCCGCGCGTGGAGAACCGCTCGCCGACGTGGTCGGCGACCTTGTCTCCGGAGTAGGCGGCACGCACGATCTCGATGTACTCGCGTGCCAGCCGCACCGGCTTCTCGAACTCCTCACCATGCCAGCCGGCGATGACGTCGTTGCCGACGCCGAGACCAAGGATCAGCCGGCCGCCGCTCAGCTCGTTGAACGTCGCTGCTTGGATCCCCATCGTCACCGGCGACCGGCCGAAGACGTGGTAGATCGCCGTCCCGAGGGCGACCCGTTCGGTCGTGGCGGCCATCGCCGAGAGCAGCACGATCGGGTCGCGGCTGTTCGACTCCCCCTTCCAGACCGCGCCGAACCCGCGCTGCTCCGCCTCGACGGCGGCGCGCAGGCAGACGTCGACAGGGACCTGAGCAGCCGAGTTGAACTCGGTGTCGATGATCATCGATGCCGTCCTTTCTGCGCCCGCCGGCGGGGGTTGGCCGCCGTCACGTCGCAGTAGATCTTGCTCATCCCGTGTACCACCGGTCGGGGTCAAGCTCCTCACGGAGGATGTTGCGCTGCCCGGTGGTCGGCGCCGGGGTCTCCGAGGGACCGCCGGGCGGCATCGCCAGCGTGATCGGCGTGCAGGCGACGACGTCGTCCAGGTCCTCCCCCGGATGGACCGAGGCGAGCACAGGCCCCTCGGGGGAGATCTCGAGGATGGCCCGATCGGTGACGACGGCGACCGTGCCGCTCCCGGAGAGACCGAGCTCGCCGCGCCGACGTCCGGCCACCCGTTGGCCGGGGCTCGTGAGGAAGTCGAGCGTGGCGGCGAACTTGCGTCGATCGTGACGCATCACCACGAGCACCCGCTGCGACAGCGAGGCCACGTCGTTGCCGCCGCCGGAGCCGTTGAAGCGCCGCTCGCGACCACCCTCGTCGCGCACGAGGGTGGTGTTGATCGAGCCGTCGCCGTCCACCTGGAGGGCGCCGAGGAGGCCGAGCGTGATGCGGCCGCCGTGCAGCATCGCGCCGAGGGTGTCGAGCACACCGCCGAACGCGCCGGCCCCGGCCCACATCCGCGGGTCGGCGATGCCCGCCGACGGCCCGCTCGGACGGGGGGTGAACACTCCGAGCTCGAGCAGCATGCGCATCTTTGGGGCATGGGTGCGCTGGGCGAGCTGGGCGGCCAACTGGGGAAGGCCGAGCCCGACGAGAGCGACGTCCTCGCTTTGTATCAGGGAGGCCGCGGCGACGACGAGCATCTCACCTGGAGTCCACCCGGCGGTTCGACGCTGCGTAGCTGCGGGCTCGACCCGGCTCACGCCGCCCATCCCCCGACGATGCGCCTGTCGAGATAGGCGGCGAGATCGTCGCCGCCTCTCCTGCTCGCCGCCACGTGCTCCTCGAACAGGGAAGCCTCGAACTCGTACTCGCCGAAGACAGCCGTCGGCCGCCCCCCGAAGGGCACCTCGCTCACCGCGGCGACAGTGATCCCCGGAATGGTGACCAGCCCCGGATCGATCGACCCTGCGCTCACCACCCGTTCGGCGGTCACGACCACCTGCCGGGCCGCAAGGGCGGTCTCGCGGATCGACCACAGCGGACCGGTGACGACGGCGTTGCCGTCCTCGTCGCAGAGATTGGCGTGCAGGATGGCGACGTCGGGGCGCAGCGGCGGAAGTGCGACGGCGGGGTGCCCGATGAACGGGTCCTCGATCACCGCGGCTCCCCCGGCGGCGACGAGCGGCTCGAGCAGCTGCGAGCCGAGCAAAGTCCGCGTCGGGACGAACGGGAGGTCGAGGCTTCCGGCGAACAGCCGCAGCGAGAGGCTGAGGGTCGAGTACTCGAGCGCCTCGATGCTGCCCGAGGCGATGGCGCGGTTGACCGAGTGCAGAGGGCCGAAGCGGTCGAGCGAGCCGCCGGAGTAGACAAGGCTCGTCACGCAGCCGGCACCGACGAGCAGGTCGGTCTCCATCCCGCCGACGACCTGCACGAGCCGCAGCCGCCGGCGGCCGGCGGCGATGATCGCCGCCACCGCCGCCGTGGCGTTCCGGGTGATGGCGAAGCCGCACAGCGCCACCTGAGAGCCGTCGCCGACGAGGCCGACCGCCTCCTCGAGCCCGACGACCTTGCTCACGAGCTCAGTCGAGGCCGAGCAGCTTGGCGGGGTTGTCGCAGAGGATCGTCCTCACGTCCGCGGCCGGGATGCCGAAGCCGAGCAGCGCCCGGACAAAGACGCGCATCCCGTCGATGGCGTCGAGATGCAGCACCTGGCCGAAGTCGCTGCCGGCGACGCAGCGGTCGGGCCCGACCCGCTTGATCGTCTCGACGGTCTCCATCGGGTCCTGCACCGGCTGGTACAGCGACGGGATCATCGGCTGGCAGTACGTGCCGACGTAGGTGCCGAGGGCGGCCAGCTGCTCCATCTCGTCGATCAGCAGCTTGTTGAGCTCGAGCAGGGGGTGGTCGAGGACGGTGCGGACCCCGACCTCGCGCGCCAGGGTCGCCAGGGGGAGCAGCTCCTCGAAGTCGGTGTGGCCGAGCGCCACGGCGACGTTGGCGTCGGCGGCGAGCTGCATCACCTCGCGCACCTCGGGGCGCACCGTGCCGTCGGGGTCGACGAGGCGCACGTACTCGTCCTCACTCGGGTCGAGCCCGGCGAAGCGGGCCCAGCCGAAGGACTTGAAGGTGGGGAACCAGATGCACTTGAAGTTCGGGTACTGCAGCCCGACCCGGACCGCCTCGGGGTTGATGCCGAGGTTCAGCCCGAGGCCTCCGTAGACCTCGACGCGGTGCTCGAGCCGGCCGTCGGCGACCATCTCGTCGATCTGGCGCTGGACGAGATAGGCGGCGTTGGCCGTGATGTTCCAGTGGTCCTTGAAGGCGATGGCGCGCATCCTCGCCTTCGACGCCTCGACGGCGATCTGCAGCATGTCCTGCGAACGCGGCACGAAATCGGGATAGGCGTGGATGTGGTGGTCGATGGCACCAACGAGCACGTCGTCCTCGACTCCGGGACGGATCTCGCGCAGCTGCGGGTTGTCCTTCAGCATCTCGTAGAAGTACGAGCGCGAGTTGAGCTCGCGGACCCGCTCTACGGTGAGCGTCCGGCCGACCATCCCCTGCGCGTACAGCTGGTGCTCATCGCACACGGCGCCTCCTCGAGCTCGGACGGGCCGACGCCGTCACGACGGGTGCGGCGGTCCCCCGCGATCTGTCATATTCCTGGATGTGTCATATTTCGGGATAACATCTTCGAATAGCGCTACAGCCGAACTGTAGCCGCCCTCGCCTGCCCGTGCACGGCGAGCGGCCGCGACCGGATCGCGGCGCGCGGCGCGCTCCGGTGACGGCAGTCGATCAGGCGTCGTGATCGACGACGCGGGCAGTCAGCTCTGCCGCGGCGTCACAGGTCAACCTCACGAGGCGGTCGATCTCCGCCTCGCCGACGCGGTACTCGGGAGCGACCAGGCTCAGCCCGGCGACGACGTCGCCGTCCCGGTTGAAGATCGGCGCCGCGACGCCGAGCACTCCGGTGTCCACCTCCCCGCGCGTGATCGCGTGACCGTCGGCCCTGATCCGCGCCAGGTCTTTCCGCAGCGACGTCGGGCTCGTGACGGTCGAGCCGGTGAAGCCCGTCAGCTTCGTCCGGCCGAGAAGGGCGTCGACCTCGTCGGGCGGCATCCAGGCGAGCAGCACCTTCGCCGACGCGCCGGCGTGGATCGGGAGGACACGACCCCGCTCGTAGGACAGGCGGATGGGATGCGGGCTGCGAACCTCCTCGACGCAGACGACATGGTCGCCGGCCCGACGCGTCAGCACCACCGTCTCGCCGGTGGACTCGGTCATCCTGCGCATCACCGGCAGAGCCACGGTTCCGAAGTCCCAGCTGGCGCGTGCGATCGCCGCCAGCTGGAGCACCCGGGGCCCGAGGCGCAGCCCGCCCCCGCCCGAGGGCTCGTCGTCCTCGATCAGGCCCGCTCCCCGCAGGCTCTGCAGGTAGCGGTACGTGGTGCTGCGCGACATCCCGAGAAGCTCGGCGACCTCTCCGACAGAGACGACCGGGTGCTGCTCGGTGAACAATGAGAGCACGTCGATGGCTCGTGCCGCGGTGACGTTGCCGCGCTGCTGGGCCGGTCGCGAAGCGGGCGCGGCACGGGTCACCGCCTCAGGCTAAGCCATCCGGCGAAGCTCCCCGAGACGCCGCTCCGATCGTCGTGGCGTCAACCGGCCGGCGGCCCGGCACCGCCGGCGGCTCGCAGCAGCAGCTCGCCCAGGCTCGACCCCGCCGGCGCCCCGAGGTGGCGGGCCTGGACGACGCAGCTGAAGCCGTCGAGGACGAGCTCCCCCTCGCCGGCAGCGGCCTCGATCGCCGGGAGGAACTTCGTCGCTGCGATCTGGCGGGAGAGCTGGTCGTGCTCGGCCCGGAACCCGAACGAGCCGGCGAGCCCGCAGCAGCCGGTGTCGAGCACGCGCACGGCGCATCCGGCGCGCTCGAGCAGGCGACGGTCGGCGTCGGTGCCGACGGTGGCGCGCTGGTGGCAATGGGGGTGGATCGCCACCTGTACCCCGTCGAGCGGCGTCGCCGGCTGCCAGCCGGTCAGCTCGAGGTGCTCGGCGAGGCTGCGCGCGAGCGCCGCCAGCCGCCCCGCCCTCGGGTCCTCGGCGAGCAGGCCTGGCAGCTCGTCACGGAACACCGCCAGACAGCTCGGCTCGACGACGACGATCGGGGTCCCCGCTTCGAGATAGGGGTGGAGCACCTCGAGGACGCGGCGCAGGAAGTGGCGGGCCATCGCCAGCATCCCGAAGTCGTAGAGCGGCCGCCCGCAACAGGCCCACTGCCGCGGCACCTCGACCGCCTCCCCGGCGAGCTCGAGGAGCCGGCGCGCGGCCTCGGCGCGCGCCGGCTCGAAGGCGTCGCTGAAGGTGTCCGGCCAGAG
>DAHUZG010000020.1 GCA_027306715.1 Acidimicrobiaceae bacterium | reverse complement strand
GGATCAGCGCGATCGCCACGGCGATACCGACCGCGGCGCTGACGAACTGCTGCACCGCGAGCGCCCCCATCTGGGTGAAGTACGACATGGTCGTCTCGCCGGCGTAGTTCTGCCAGTTGGTGTTGGTGACGAACGACGCGGCAGTGTTGAACGAGAGCGCCGGGCCGACGGCGCCCAGGTGCTGCGGATCCAGCGGCAGCGATCCCTGGATGCTCAGGATCAGATAGGTGATGCCGATCGAGACCGCGGAGAAGACGACGAGCGCCCCCGCGTAGCGCTTCCAGCTCTGCTCGTGCTCGGGGCTCGTCCCGAGCAGCCGGTAGATCGGTCGCTCGAGCATGCCGAGGTAGTGGACGCGGCCCTCGAAGACCGCCTCCATGTACGAGCCGAGACAGCGCCAGGTCATCCCGAGCACGGCGACAAGGGCGATGATCGTCCAGAAGAAGCCCACGGCTAGAACCACTCCGGCTTGAACATCGCCACACCGAGGTAGACGAGCACGAGGAGCGAGACCGCCAAGAGGATCGCTTGGACAGCGCTCATATGCGTTCGAGGAGCCAGATGAGGCCGAGCATCACCGCCGCGAACGCTAGGATCCCGGCCACAGCAAGACAGTCGGCCATCACCGCGCGATCCTGCCCCCGGCGGCGTGAACGCGATATGACCGCCATCAGAGACGGCGTGAACAGTTCGTGAACGCCCCGCCTCGCCACGGCGTCGCCGGCGATCGGCACCGGCGATCGGCACCGGCGATCGGCACCGGCGATCGGCACCGGCGGTCGGCACCGGCGGTCGGGGCCGGCGATCGGGGTCGCCCGGGTCAGTCGGCGAGCAGCGAGTATCCGATCCCTGGCGAGGTTCGCAGCATGCCCGAGTGCGCGCCGAGCTTGCGCCGCAGCCGGTAGACGTAGGCGCGCAAGGAGTCGGCATCCTCGCCGTAGCCCGCGCCCCACACCTGCTCGAGGATCATCCGGTGCGTGCACAGCTTGCCGCTGTGGCGGGCAAGGAAGGTGAGGACGTCGAACTCGCGCGCCGTCAGCTCAAGCGCCGCGCCGTCGAGCGCGCCCTGGTGATGAACGATGTCGAGCTCGAGGGCCCCGACGGTGAGCACGGCCTCGCCCGCTTCGGCCGCGCCCGCTTCGGCCGCGCCGTGCGGCCGGCGCAGCGCGGCGCGGATGCGGGCGGCAAGCTCCGCCATCCCGAACGGCTTGGTGACATAGTCGTCGGCGCCGCCGTCGAGGGCGGCGACCTTACGGTCCTCGAGCCCGGTCGCCGAGAGGACGATCACCGGCACCTCGCTCCACTGCCGCAGCCGACGACAGACCTCGACGCCGTCGAGATCGGGCAGGCCGAGGTCGAGCACGACGACCTCGGGCAGGCGCAGCGCCGCCTGCGCGAGCCCGTCGACCCCGGACACCGCCACGGCGACCTCGTGACCGTTGGCCGAGAGACCGACTCGCAGCGCCCGCAGGAGCGCGCGGTCGTCGTCGACGACGAGCAGGCGGGCCACCGCTAGTCCCCCGCCCCCGTGGCGGCGGCGGGCAGGGTGAAGGCAAACCGTGAGCCATCGCCGTGCTCGGCGGCGTTCACCCGGATCTGCTCGCCGTGCGCCTCGACGAAGGCCTTGGCGATGGCGAGCCCGAGCCCGCCGCGTCCGCCTGCCTCTCGGCGGTTGAGAAGCTGGAAGATGCCGGGCGCCCCGTCGAGGCTGACGCCGGGGCCGTGGTCGCTGACCGAGATCTCGACAGTCGCGCCAGCACGTGCCCGAGGTCGCGTACCGGTCGCCTTCTGTGCACCGAGACTCTCCGGACCGCCAAGAGCCGGGCTGGGACGATCCGGCGCGCCGCCGACCACGAGCCTCGCCGCCACCTCGACATCGCTGTGCTCGGGCGAGTAGCGCAACGCGTTGTCGATGAGGTTGGCAAGTACCTGGCCGGCGAGGATCGGATCGACCTCGACGGGCGGCAGAGCCGCCTCGAGCACGCAGGACAACCGTCCCCGGTCGATCCCCGAACCGAGCACGCCGATCGCGCCCTCGACCAGCTCCTCGACGGGGACCACCTCCCGCCGCAGCTCGAGAGTGCCCGACTGGATGCGTGTCAGGTCAAGGAGGTTGGCGACAAGGCGGTCGAGGCGGTCGGCCTGCTGGTCGACGAGCCCGATCAGCTCACGCGCCTCGGCACTCGAGAGGGAGCTCTCCGGATCAAGAAGGGCCGACGCCGACAGCTTGATCGTCGCCAGCGGCGTGCGGAGGTCGTGCGACACCGCGCCGACGAGTGAGCGGCGCAGGCGGTCGACCTCTTCGAGCAGCTCGGCGCGCATCGCCTGCTCGTGCAGCTGGCCCCGTTCGAGTGCCAGCGCGAGCTGGTTGGCGCAGGCCCGCAGCAGCTCGTGCTGGTGGGCGCCGGGTGCCAGTCCCTGTAGCACGAGCAGGCCGATCGCCTCGCCCGAGGCGACGAGCGCCACCGTCTGCACGCCGCTTCGCCCGACATCCGCGCCTTCGAGCCGGACCGGCTCACCTGTCGTCGCCGCCAGCCTGGCCAGCTCGCTCTCGCTGAGCGGGCTGCCCGTCTCGGCGACCACGGTGAGGCGACCGTCGAGGGGCAGTACGAGCGCTGCGCCCTCGAGGCCGAAGGCCTGCTGCAGAGCACGGACGACCGAGGCCGACAGCTGTGGCGTAGATTGGCGCACGAGCAGCTCGGAGAGGTCGAACAGGCGTCGGACCTCGCTCGCACGCCGCTGCGCCTCGGCGCGGGCACGGTTGACCCGTGCCACGACGCGCGCCACGAGCACGGTGACGGCTGCATAGACGCCGAGGGCGGTCCAGTTCTGGCCAGCCCCGACGTCGAGGGTGTAATAGGGCGGGATGAAGACGAGGTCGTAGATGAAGAACCCGCACGCGGCGGCGGCGATCCCCGCCCAGAAGCCGCCGCGGGCGACGGCGAGGACGACAGGGACGACGAGCACGAGCGCTGTCGTCGCCACGCTGAGGTGGCTTCGCAGCGGGAGCATCGCCGTCGAGAGCGCCGCCGCGAGGACGATCGCCTCGACCGCTCCGGCCGCCGCCCGGCGGAAGACCTCGTTGTCTCGCATCTCGCTGTCGCGCATCTCGCTGTCGCGCATCGCCGACATTCTCTCGCCGACATCCTCCCGCCGGCGGGCGGCTCGCGAGCGCTGGCGCTAGTCCTCCTCGGTCGAGGTGACGACCGCCACGGCGGCGACGGCGGCCCCCTCCTCGAGGTTCATCACCCGCACGCCGGTGGCGTCGCGGCCCTGAGCGGCGATCTCCCGCACGGCGGTGCGGATGACGACGCCGTTCGAGGAGATGATCAGCAGCTCGTCCTCGAGGGTGACCATGAGCGCGGCGACGACGTAGCCGCGCCGCTGGGTCAGCTTGATGCCACGCACGCCCTGGCCGCCACGGGCCTGGCTGCCGAAGTGGTCGAGCTTGGTCCGCTTGCCGTAGCCGGCGTCGGTGACGATGAGCAGATCGACCTCGGGGCGGGTGACGCCACTGGCGACGACCTCGTCGCCGGTGCGCAGCCGCATCCCGCGCACTCCTGCGGCGCTGCGACCCATCGCCCGGACGTCGGTCTCGGAGAAGCGGATCGTCATCCCCTGACGGCTGACGATGAAGACGTCGTCGGCGCCGCTCGTAGCGAGCACCCGAACGAGCTCGTCGCCGGAATGAAGCAGGATGGCGATGAAGCCTTCCCGTCGTGACTTGTCGTACTCGGAGAAGGCGGTCTTCTTCACCTGACCCGACCTGGTCACAAAGAGCAGGTACTGGTCGGGGTCGAACGAGCGCGTCGAGACGATCTCTTGGATCGTCTCGCCAGGGTCGAGCGGCAGCAGGTTGACGATCGGGGTGCCACGCGCCGTGCGCTCCTTCATCGGCACCTCGTGGGCGCGCAGGCGGTACACCTTGCCACGGTTGGAGAACAGCAGCAGGTGCGCGTGGGCGGTGGTGTGGACCACCTCGGCGACGAGGTCCTCCTCCTTCAGCCTCGCCCCCTGGACACCACGCCCGCCTCGGGCCTGGGTGCGGAAGGCGTCGGCGGCGACGGCCTTGACGTAGCCGGCGCGGGTCAAGGTGACGACGAGCGGCTCGTCGTCGATCAGATCCTCGGTGCCGATGTCACCCGGGTCGTGCACGATCTTCGTGCGCCGCCCCTCGGGGAACTTGTCGCGCACCGCCTGCAGCTCGCTCGAGATCAGCTGACGGAGGACTCCGGGGTCGCCGAGGATGGCCTCGAGCTCGCCGATCGTCTCCCGCAACCGAACCATCTCCTCGTCGAGCTCGGCTCGCCCGAGCCGGGTGAGCCGTCCGAGGGTCATGTCGAGGATGTGGTTGGCCTGCTCGTCGGAGAACGAGAACGGCTCGGCCATGAGGTTCTCGCGCGCGTCGCCACGGTCTGCCGAGGCGCGGATCGTGGCGATCACGGCGTCGAGCATGTCGAGCGCCTTGAGCAGCCCCTCGACGATGTGGGCCCGGGCGCGCGCCTTCCGCAGGCGGTGCTCCGAGCGCCGCGTGACGACCTCGACCTGGTGGGCGAGATAGGCGGTGAGCGCCTGCGCCAGGTTGACGAGCCGCGGCACCCCGTCGACGAGCGCCAGCATGTGGATCCCGAAGCTCGTCTGCAGCTGGGTGTGCTTGAAGAGGTTGTTCAGCACGACGTTGGCGTTGGCGTCGCGCTTCAAGGTGATGACGAGCCGCGTGAAGCGCCCCGCTGAGTCGTTCTGGGTGCTCGAGATGCCGGTCAGGTCACCGGCCTGGACGGCGTCGGCGATCTGCTTCTCGATCACCTCGACCGAGGTCTGGTACGGCACCTCGCTGACGACGATCTGCGGCATCCCGGTCCGACTGTCGCCGATCTCGGCGACGGCGCGCAGCTTCACCGAGCCACGGCCGGTGCGGTAGGCGTCGAGGATGCCGGAACGGCCGAGGATCTGTGCCGCAGTCGGGAAGTCCGGCCCTTTCACGAACTGCATCAGGTCGTCGGAGGTCGCCTCGGGATTCTCGAGCAGGTGACGGGCGGCGTCGATGACCTCGGCGAGGTTGTGAGGAGGGATGTTCGTCGCCATCCCGACGGCGATCCCCTGCGAGCCGTTGACGAGCAGGTTGGGAAAGCGCGCCGGCAGCACGACCGGCTCCTCGTCCTGGGCGTCGAAGTTGGGGACGAAGTCGACGGTCTCCTCGTCGATCCCCTCGAGCAGGCTCAGTGCGAGCGGCGCCAGCCGGCACTCGGTGTAGCGCATCGCCGCCGGACCGTCGTTCGGGCTCGGCGAGCCGAATTCGCCATGGCCGTCGATGAGCGGGTAGCGCAGGCTGAAGTCCTGGACCATCCGGGCAAGGGCGTCGTAGATGGCGCTGTCGCCGTGGGGGTGGAAGCGAGCCATCACGTCGCCGACGACGGTGGCGCACTTCACGTGCGGGCGGTCGGGGCGCCGTCCCGTGTCCCACATCGAGTAGAGGATCCGCCGGTGTACGGGCTTCAACCCGTCGCGAACGTCGGGCAGCGCCCGCGAGATGATCACCGACATCGAGTACTCGAGGAACGAGCGCTCCATCTCGTCCTGGATCTCGATCGGCTCGATCGCCGCCAGGCTCGACGGGCTCCCCGAGCCGCCGGTGCCGTCGTCGCCGAGCGGCCTGCGCGGAGCCACCTATGCCTCCCGCATCAGAAGTCGAGGAACCGGACGTCGCGCGCCCGGGTCTGGATGAAGCGGCGCCGGACCTCGACGTCGTCGCCCATGAGCACC